>CALMJT010000035.1 GCA_937864365.1 uncultured Alteromonadales bacterium
GTCTAACGTCCAATGACTCATCGGAGCCTTACGGTTTTGCACCCGAGCCCAGGCCTTTTCCGAAAAAGCAATTAACGATACGCCAGGAATAGAGCTTAATCCCTTCTGACCGCCAGTGATCACCGCATCAACGCCCCACTCATCCATCGGCAGCGCCATGGTACTCAAGGTGCAAACGGCATCAACGATCACCAAACAGTCGTGCTCGCGGGCAATCTTTGCAACTTCGGGAAGCTGTCGGTTAAAGGTGGTGTTTGAGGTTTCCCCCTGAACCATCGTGACCACTTGCGGTTTGAACCGAGCCATAACCTCACGAACCGCATCGGGATCAACGCTCTGTCCGTCTGGAACATATAAACGTTCACATTCGGCAGAAGTTCTTAGTGACATCTCAGCAAGTCGAGCAGAAAAGAAACCATTGCAAATGTTTAGAACACGAGTGCCCGGCCAAATCAAATTAACTACAGCCATTTCCATTGCCGCAGAACCTGGCCCCGCGACCCCAAGTATCCATGGTGACTGAGTTTGAAAAATATAACCGGCCATCGATTTAACCTGTTCGACAACTTTCGCCATGGTCGAACCAAGATGGTTAATAACGATACCGTTTGCCGCAGAAACCGCTTCAGGAATAGGTACAGGGCCTGCGCCCATCATCAGCAAAGGTTCATCGGGAAGAATTTGGTGAAGTTGGTTGATACTGGGGGGTTTTACAATCATGTTTGCAAAATCTTAAATTACGGGTTTTTTATTTTCAAAAATCTTTAGCTTGAACACAACAAAAATAGCATTTAAACAATAATTGAACTGAAAATAATGAAATTAAATGAGCACTCTAATCACAGAAATAACAGGAAATTTCGCGGTGGAATAACTCCAGAAAGCGATTGAAACTGCTCAGCAAAACTATTGTTAACTGGGTAAATTGCAGCTTAGAAGAACGCCATAGTCAAAATAGAGCGCGAATTTATCAAAAGAATTATTGAAGATGGGAGTGTAATTGGAAGAGATAAGGAGAAGCGGCTCTAATCGCTAAGACCGAGCCGCATCGCAATTAACTGTAAGCGGTTTGTCGAAGGTAGGTTGCCGTACTTGGCGCAAGACCAACGGTTCTGTCAACGTCAAAACCAAGTTGACCGGCGACCATTTTAGCGTATGCCAAATGGTGAACCGTGTGATTAATTAAGTAACAGAACTCACGGCTTAGCGAAGATGTAACCACCATATTTTGGGTATGGCTCACAGACACTTCTGTTTCTACCCAAACCTTCTCGTTTTGAATATTTGAGTTATTCATCCAATCGATCAAGTCATCAATTAAAGCAACCGCTTCGGCTGGCTCGTCTTCTAAACGACTGTTGCGAGAGCGTTTGTTGTAATTGATCGTACGCGCTTCCATACCTTCGCGAACGGTTACAAAATGATCCAAAATATGTCTTACGTGACGACCAACACCAGAAAGCGAATGTTCACAAGGAATGTTGTAAGACTCACCCTGACAGATCAATACCAGGGACTTTAGCTGTTCTAAAGTTTCAATAGTTGCGTCAAGCAGCTGTTTCATGTTGATTCCATAATTGCAAAAATTTCTCAGCACCATCTTTACCGAGGTAGCGCTTAATGTACTTGTCTGGAGATTTTCGTAAGTCAACCAAGATCAAACCATCGAGAGAATCGTTAAATCCGGTGTTTACAGAGAAACATACAAACTTACCGTTTAACGCCAAATAATGTCGAAGCAGGATTGGTACCGACTTACCCGGATCGCAGCGCCCCAAAAGCTTATTGATGGCAGAAATATTGGAAATAGACGCAAGAGCTTCTAAAGTCCACACTTTTCCGCGCACTTTAAGTGGCACAACCGGACGAATATCCATTAAAAACTCTTGTTCAGCACGAAAACCGGCCAACATAGAATCCGATAAAAACGCCCGCGCTAAAATCGAATGTTCTTTGGAAATACTTACACAGCCAAATAGCGTGTGATACTCCGGGTGGCGAGCGATGTAGGCGCCTATACCCTTCCAAAGTAAATCCAGTGCACGAGGATGACGCTGATAAGCCGGTGTCACAAAGGATCGACCCATTTCTAGCGCACTACCCACTCGCTGCAAGTAACGTTCATCGTAATGATAATGCGAGCGGCTGTACAAACCCTTAAGACCGTGCTTGGCAACGATTTCGTCGGTTCGACCAATTCTGTAACCACCCACTAGCGCTTTGGCATCACGATCCCACAAAAATAAATGTAGGTAGTGCGGATCATAGTGATCGAAGTCTTTCTCGCGACCAGTACCTTCGCCCGCAGCCCTAAAAGTTACCTCTCTAGAAGTCGCGATGGCATCCATGATTTTGCCGAGGCGATCATAGGGAGCACAATAAACTTCAAACTCGCCACTCTCGACCATCAAACAATCTTGGATCTTTTCGAGCTGTTCCTCGATCTCGTCACTCTTAGATGACTCAGCGATTGTTGCACCTGAGATAATGACGGATTCTTTACTACTTTGGTTTCGTGAATTTGGTAACAAATCCGTCGCAATTCGTAAATAATTCGTAATCGCCTGTTCGGTTTCAAGACTTGTTAGTTCATCCGGGGAAATTGGCTTACCCACATAAAGGTCAAAGTTCTTGCCTTCTTTGTTAGCCAGCTCACGGGGCAGCATCAGTGTTCGCAGACGTTTATGGATTAAACCTGCGGTATAAAACGCCTTACTATTTTTGCCATCAACAAAGAACGGCACACAGGTCGCTTTATATTTTTTCGCCAAACGCCCAACCAAATTGTCCCATTCTGAATCACGAATCTGCCAAGTGCCGGTATCAATGGCAGATACGGTACCGGCTGGATAAATCAGCAAGGCACCGCCCTGGCTGAGCTGTTTACAGGCGGCACGAATACCTTTTGCATTTGCTGCAGCCGCATTTTTTGAAAGTACATCAACACCAATAAATAGCCCACTCAACTCAGGAATTCGAGTGAGCAATTGATTTGTTAACACTTTTAAGTCGGGACGAACCTTCAGCAAAAGATCCGTCATGGCAACACCTTCCAGCCCACCTAAGGGATGGTTAGCAACAAAAATTACCGGACCTTCTTTTGGAATTTCGTTGAGGTGATCACCGCCAACCGGGGTTAACCCCATTCCTAGAACTTCAAGTGTGTACTTTAAAAAACGTTCGTAATTTTCGGCGCCGGTCGCGTCGCTGGGGCGATTATCGTACCCGCGAATCAATTTTTTCAGGCCGAGCATGCTTTCCACCGAGCCCGCTAAAAAACGGTTTTTTACAGGCACCCTGAATGGATTGAATTCGGATTTCATACGATAAACCTTTGAACTTACTTCCCTAGCTGAACAAAAATCAGTCATCAGCTTTTTAGCGGGTGCAACCTTACCATTTGAAGGCGTGCGAAACCATGTACAAATCAAAACTTGTCATGGAAATTCTATAGTTTTGTGAACTTTAAAATCTCGATCAAAGTTCTATGAATATTTATCTGACTTTTAAGCTAGAAATAATGCTTTAGCCCAAAAGCCGTCAAGAACAGAAAGCGTCAACATTAGTCAGTTTCTGGATAGAATTCCTTCAAACGACGCTCTTTCAACCAATGCTTATAGAATTCGCCAACACCCGGTGTTCTGTATCCACGCTTACGATTTTGGCTACCCAGCGTGAACAAAGTTTTGTATTGATAAAGTAGAGATTTTAACGCATACGAAAAGGAAGTATCACTGTCCCAAATATGGAGTGACTCGGAGCTCGCCGTGTTAATTTCTACAATTTCAATGCCTTTACCGGCTTGCAGCTCTTCTAAGGAAGGGAATTTAATATCAAGACGTCCGTAATAAAATTCGGGCAAATCAGACATGATTTCGTTAATACGTGCATTTAATTCTGGCGTAACGTATTTGTTAGCATCTTTAAACACTGCGCCGCGGCAGTGGCTGGCCGAAAATACCAAACGATAAGGTTCGCCGTTTGGAATAATGTCATTTAAACGATCTTTGTGCCGTTCAAGGTATAAATGTTGTAGTTGATTAGCGCGCTCGTCTTGAGCAATTAACGTTGCCAAAGAATCTTTGCCATTACCAACCACATAGGGCATGTATTTAAGTGCAAGCGAAACTATTTTGCCGTGCTGGTCTTTTGGTTCACGAACGAAAAACACCCCAGCTTCTGCCTCATGACTGGCAAGTTTTTGCACCATAACACCGGCATCTTTTGGATAAGCCGACAAATAGTTAATTAACTGTTCTGGGGATTTAACCAATTTAACGCCAGAGCCTCTACAGCCAATATCTGGCTTGCACACAACCGGAAAATCCAAACCTAATTGTGACATTTCTTTCAGAATATCTTCGGCTTGTTCCGACAGTGGACGAGTATCAATTTTATGAACAAACCACGTCAGTATGGATTGTGCACATTGGCCGGTAGCCTGGGCTAGCAATTCACTTTTAGGAACGCCAACCATACCGGAAAGTTTTAAATTAGGATTTGCAACCAAAGGCAGTGTTAATGATCTGTGGCGGATGCTCAACAACAGCCACTGGCACACAACCGGCAAATACATTAACCAAGTTGGCCAAAACTCAAAAAAAGAAACCTTATTCTTAGAAAAAGTTAATGGTGGCATGCCTGGCGATACAAAAGGCTGGTTGCCTTGGTCTGCAGCGCTAATCGGATTGGAACCTGAAGTGTCTGTACTCATTTGGCGATTCAACTAAAACCTAACAATAAAAATAACGCACTGAAAATCTTGTCGAATACCAACAATATAACCGACAGCTGACAAACTTAATGCAAGTTCTAGATGTTGGGCAATTCAGGATTTTTCAATGTCACATACAAACCGGTAATCTTACCTGAGTTATGCGCGACTGGCGAGATTGGTGAAAACTCATGCGAATTGACGCACAACACTGAAAAAAGCTCAGAAAACGAGCAATCAATTCGCGCGCTAGAGCCAATTCAAAGACGATGCCTATGGACAAACTCTCTGGTTATTTGTTCATTCACTTCGATAAGGCTCGCCTAGAATAAACAATCAACCATCCTAAAATGGTAGTTTGAGCAAAGATATACTCGCAAAACGAATCATTCTAGAGAAAGATTGTTGCTGAATTATCACAAAATTCGAATTTAATAGGAGACCAACCATGTACGTTGCCATGAACCGTTTTAAAATTGCGCTGGGCAAAGAGCAGGAATTTATAGATGTATGGAAATCCCGAGAAACTTTTTTAGAAACGGTGCCGGGATTTAAATCGTTTAACCTGCTGCAAGGTATCACTCAACTGGATCACACTTTATTTGCATCACATTCGATTTGGGAAGACGAGCAAGCTTTTATCGACTGGACGAAATCGGAAGCCTTTCGTAAGGCACACGCCAATGCAGGTGCAGGAAACCGAGACCTGTATTTAGGCCCACCCAAATTTGAAGGTTTTTCCTCTGTTTTATAAAAGCGTTTCAGTGACAGAAAATGCTTGCGCACAAGGATGTGACATTAATCACAATAACCATTCACTGAAATTTTAAAAGGTCGCTTGAGTATTTTGTTAATCGCCGAATCCTATTCTTTCGAACATTCATTCGATGACTACCATCAATATACTTATGCTGTCGATACACCGGTTCGGGTCTTTTTGGGAATTTCGGTATTTTTGATATACGCCGAAGCCAAGGCAACCAATAACCACAACAGCTTGCCTAAAAAGCTAAAAGAGCTGGTGGTAATGATAAAGACTGCCATGCCCAAAACCGACCCCAGTAAAATAATACCGGCTTCATACCTTGGATCTTTACGGCGCTCAAGTTCGCTAACTCGCTTAGCAATGCCGTTAATAGCTTCCCACCAAATCCATAAGTAAATAACAAAACCGACCAACCCATACCGCAACACCACGGCCAGATAAGAGTTGACGATATCAACGATACCTTGTCCTTGCAGCATGGTGGCTCGCAAAACGGGATCATCGCGGAAAAACGGCGACCCCAATAAGGGGTTAGCCTTAAACGCATGTTCGGAATTAATCACCAGATTGTAGCGATAAAGCCAAGAGCCAGAAGTATCGTGCTGAACCAAGGTGCCTAAATTTAAAAACAAAATAACGACCGCAGTTAGTGTTGTGTATTTATAAAATGAACGCATGCCACCGGGTTTTATCCAGTAATACACAACCACCATCATGCCGACAATAAATACTAAGTAAGCACCGCGAGAATCGGTAAACAATAATGCTGCAAATAAACACGCACAAATCAGATAACTGCGCCAGCCAGCTTTCACCCCCAGACGGCCAATTTGGCTGACAATAAACAGATTCAGCGCCATAAAGGAACCGAAGGCGATTGGGTCAAACCAGGAGGTAGAAATACGCAATCCTAATCCGCGAAAATAGTACGCCGTAGCAATGGGCGAAACATAAATGCCGTCCGTATGGCGCGCCAACGGGCCGTACATTTTCCAACTGAAAAACCATTCAGCGATACCACCGAGGGCCAGAATAATTCCGCCAAACGACAACGCAATCAGGTAATTCTTTATGTTGCCCGGCGAGTTGCTCACCACGTAATAAGGCAGCCACACGTACAGTAAGGTTTGAAGAACCGACTTACCCCAGAAGGTAACTGATATGTCGTAACGGAAGCCGAGTACGGTGGAAATAATGCAGTAGGTGATGACCAGACGATCTAACAGAATTGTCTTGGGTTTGTTTTTTCGCTGGGCAATATAAATGGGCAGCAATAAGAAAATTGCCAAGACTGTCGGCTGATCGAGGCGAATTAGGTTATTAATACCCGGAAAAGGCACCCAAAATTCGAGTAATGGAAGCGCTGAAAATAAGGCAAAAAACGCCAAAATACGGTCTTCGCGCTCTTGTTCAACGAGCTTTATACAAACAAAAGCTGTGGCGAGATAAATAATCCAAATATTGCCGAAGACGGCAATAACACCAATTAAAATTAGGGAACATTTTCCCCAAGTAATGGCTCGCGGATCACGGACGATGGCATGAAATAAATAAGAGCCAGCAATGATAGTGGCGCCGAGGACAATAAATATCTTGATAAAGTAGATCATGCTTTATTTATTGCCCAACAACCTATACACCACAAAAAGAATACGCCAGCAGCGCGACTGCTAAAGGTTACAAATTAATCGCCAACCCTAGCGAATGTTTTGATCATGTTCTCAGAGCCTACTTAAAGCAACACAAGCCTTAGGTACTTACCACCTTACCCTTGCATCATGACAAGAGTTTAGCGGCAGAGGCTCTTAAACCTTGTTAAGCATATGCTCTGATAAGCGCAACGCAAGTTGCAACAATGGCAAGGTTGGATTGTGAGCTCCGCCTCGTGGAAAAATACTAGAGCCCGCAACGAATAAATTTTCAGTACCAAACACTTTGCAATTGGTATCGACAACGCCGTCTTTTTCAGTAAGAGCCATACGAGTACCACCCATGTGGTGAGCGTGCCCGTGCACTTGGTAGCCATTGCCATAAAACGGTAACTTAACACTTTCTTCAAAGAGAAAATCAGGCACTTTTACTCGCGCAAGGTCACCATCTAAACATTGCACAGCAAACTCTTCGGCCACGGCCTTGATGGTTTTCTTATCAAAGTCTGATAAATACCAGTCGATCTGTGCTTTACGAAGACCAATATCGTCAACTTCTTGAGACAAATAAATACGATTACGCTTGGCAGGATCTTGCTCAGTTAGCGAACTTAAACGGCCTTCATCGGGACATTTAAATTGAAACAACTTCGACAATTGATCTTCCATACCCCAAGAACAAGCTCGCTCAACCAAGAAATTTTTAACGGCTTTACCTCGGCCATCAACCTCTGCCGATGCAGAAAAATGCATGGTGACATTTGAAGAGCCAATTTTAGATTCGCGCACAAACTCTTCAGACGTATAAAACGCCATGGAATCAACGCCATCCCACGCATCACCCAGCGGGATAAACTTGCCCAGACGCACATTAAAGTGCTCCATAAAACATCGGCCAAGCATATCACCGCCGTTGCCCAAACCACCGCTAACCTGTGAATCGCAATTGAGTAAGACACGTGCATTTTCTACGGCACCAAGGGCAACAATAAATTGCTGGGCCGAAGCATCTGCTTGCACACCTTCGTAATTGCGAATGACAAACCCCGAAATTGTTTTTAAGTCGTCGTCGAGACGAATATCAATCAGGTTAGCGTTGATGTACAAATCGATGGCGTCGGATGCCTTGATCGTTTCGAGATATTTCTGTCCAAAACGCGTCGGTGAACTCAACTGCTCGGGGTCGGGATAAAAACTTTCTGGTAGATCTTGGGTGCCGGGTTTTCCGGCAAAGGTGCCATTTAGCTCTAAAAGCTCCTTGGCGGGATCAAGGTATTGATTCAGCTCTTCTAAAGAGATCGGCCAGCCACTTTCTTCGTAAATTTCTGAGCGTTCTTCAAAATCAATTGGCTCGGGAAGACGACAACGACCCGCCCAGTGGTTTGAGGTGCCACCAAAATAACGTAAGCGCGTGTAAGAGAAATAATTGTCGGTATCGTCGACGAGGGTATACAAACCCTGTGACTTTTGATCGAAGGTTAAGCCACCGCCTTCAAACAGGGCGACTTTTTTCCCAGCCTTGGCAAATTCCAGCGCCAGAGTAATTCCAGCCGGACCTGCACCAGCAATGGCTACATCGTAGTTCTTATCAACAAAAGGAAAAGAGCTTAGACCGGATAAATCAATCAACATGCCCAGCCTCCTTGAGCTTAATCAGCTCCTGCTCGGAGACCAACCAGCCATCAACGGTGTAATAACCCTTGCGAACAAATTTTGCTTTTACAGCAAGTGGTGATTGTTTCGAATCAGCCTGAACAGAAGCCGTGCCTAAACTAAACACAGAGCCAAGACCTAAGCCAACGCCTCTACCAATAAAACTTCTTCGATTCATATCCATTTCCACTTGAAAACTTTTTGTTGTGTTAATGAGCAAGGTGCTGTGCATCGGGAGCAGACAACTCTGGAACGAACACCGGATTTTCCACCGCAAACGGATTAAAATCGACCGCCCACCACATGAGTGCAACACAGGCGCCAGCGCCAATCATCAATGCAATATCAAAGAGCGTGGTTCTAATTCCATACTTGCGCACGTAAAAGGTCAACACAACTTGATTAACCATAGGAGAGACCACAATCGCCAGAATAATTCCGACTAAACCGGCATAAATACCTCCGATAATCATGGCGATGATATAGGTAATACCCTTGCCAAATTCGTAAATCATGCCGGTAAACGAATCATTATTGGCAATAAACACCGGTTTTAACGTTGAATCCATGGCTCGATACATAGAAGCAACAATGAGTAACTGCAGCATCCAACCGGCTGCGTCGTATCTGGGATCATAAAGCAGCTGTACCAGCCAATCACCAAAACCCACGACCGGCAAACAAATCAATACGCTGCCAACCACACCGAAAAAGCGCATTTTTTTGGTAACACCATCAAGCTCGCCGCCTTCTGCTACCACTCGCCGATATTTAGGATACAACAACTTTTTACCGACTTTTTCAGCCGCCTCTATCACCATGGATGATAAGGCGATAGCTATGCTGTATATACCGAGCAGTTCTACACTGGTGAAATACCGGGCAACAAATCGATCACCCTGCAACACTAAAAACGTGCCCGCGGTGGAAATTAAAATCCAACGACCAAGCTTAAATACTTCCCAAACGGCGTCTTTGTCCCAGTGGAATTTGTTGCGCGGCCCCGGCAACAAAAACATGTAGGAGCTCATTAATATAGAAGTTGTAATGATGGTTCCCACGGCGAGCGCCCACACACTTTGCCACCACCAGGCAAGGCCGATCATAATGATCATGCCGATAAACTGAGCGCCAATCTCCAGCAGAGAAATCATCTTTAAATCGATGTCTCTTTCGGCACTGAACACCTTGGTGCTCATGCACGAATAGGCAATTAGCGATAAGCCCGACACGGCAATCACCGGCCAAATACCTTCAACACCCAGTAATATTTCAAAGGGATAAGCAAGAATTAGCACCACTGCAAAAACGATAAAACCGCGAATAACGCTGAGCGTCCACGCGGTATTAACAAAGTTTTTGTCTTGGTGGCGATGACTGTTTATTACCGCGTCGCGTACACCGACGTCGGCGAACATATTAATGCCGAGAATAACGGCATTAACCAAAGCGATGGTCCCGAACATTTCGGGATGAAGCAGACGGGTTAATATCAAGTTGCCAATAACTCGAATTCCAACCAAGCTTCCGTAGGTGGCAATTACCCAAAATAATCCTGAATTCATTGGTAAGCTAACAACCTTTTACGAGTAAATTGCCTAATTCAAAAGCTCACGATCTACTTAATTAGTCATGAAGATTAGTCATGCAGATAGTAGTCGTGCAGGCCTCGATATTATTTATATTCAATAATACTGAACGCGGTTTTTTTGCGTTTACGCGAGTAATACTCTAAAACCCCTGAAAACTCAGGGAGCTTTGCGATCACCAGAGACGCCGCATAAGGCAGAGCCTTTGAAAAAGGCAAACGCTTACCGCGCCATGCGTATTTTAAAACTTTTAAAAACAACAGGCAGGGCAATAGCCAAACGCCCAACACCCACCAAAAAGGTACCAACAAAGTACTCACAAGGCTAACTAGCAATAGCGCGGGAATAACGCCACCCCAAACAATTGCGCTTTTTACTTCTCGACGATAATACTGTTCTGGGCTATCGCCATGCATATCTGCACCCTGTGCATAAGCATGACCGCAACGTTTAGCACGCATCCACCACTGTTTGAAGCGATGCATTTGTGCATCGTGGTGTGTCATTGCGTGGTCGAGACGAAAAACTTTCCAGCCTTGCTCGCGCAAGCGAAAACACATTTCAGGCTCTTCACCGGCAATGACTGAAGGATTAAAACCGCCGACAGCTTGTAAGGCTTCTACACGCCCTAAAAAATCACCGCCACAAGCACCGGCCTCACCCACGGGGGTATTCCATTCAATATCGCAAAAAAGATTGTAAAGACTCGCGTTAGGAAATTTCTCCATACGCTGGCCGCAGACGATGGCTCGCTCGGGATTTTCAACAAGGGACTGATAGGCGAATTCAATCCAGTCGTCGGCGATTTGGCAGTCGCCATCAACAAACTGCACGAATTTAATTTCGGGATACAAAGACGTCAGTTGTTGTAGGCCTTCATTACGCGCACGCGCAGCACTAAAGGGAATGCTGGTATCTAGGTCAACGACATCAACGTTAATACTTTTGGAAAAAGCAGCGCTGTCGTCGGTAGAGCCAGAATCCACATAAACAATTTTGGTAATTTTGGATTTAAGAGAATTGAGACAGGCTTTTAAGCGCTCACCTTCATTTCTGCCAATTACCACGGCACCTATTAAGTCTGTGTCGAAATTCATATCCGCAACTGCCTGTCTTACCTATCGATACACCGAAAATAGCGCGTTAATCTTCAATAAAGGAAACTCTGATTAACCTAGAGTTTCTCGCAACACAAGGATGTGTCGCCAATTTCAAGAACTGTAAGTGATTGAAATTGTGAAGAAATTGGAAATCACATTTTCAATTTCTGCCCTCGGATTAAATCATGGATGAGTTAATCCGAGGTTCCTAAAGATTACATTTCAGAGAAATATAATGAGTTATCCAGCTGGGCTTTTACTGCGTGTTACAGAGAACCTAGAAATTGAGCAACACGATCACCCACACCATCGACATTAGGATTGCGAGGCTTAGGTATGAACGAGGTTACTTTTTGAAGTTTTTCTGTGAGGTTATTTTCGTCAAACGAGAGTACGTGACCAAGCTCTTCGAATTTATTGGCCGTAGAAACCTGATGATCATTAACGTGCTCACCAAATTCGCTTAAGCGAGCCATTACCAACAAGGGCGTTTTTGAATCTAGCGCTTGGGTAATAACACCAATTCCGGCATGACCAATCACTAAGTTTGCCTCTAACACGTAACGGTCGAAATCATTTTTATCGACAAAACGTTCGTATTTAAAATGCTGGGGCGTGTACTTGCCTTCGCCAATTTGACCGAACACGGTATCGGTTATGATGCCATCTGCTACAGCTTTATCGATGGTTTTAAATAATCGATCGAACGGCAGCATACTGCCGGAGGTTACAAAGATCATTGCAACTCTCCAACGTATTCTGCCTTGGGATATTTCGCGGCGACCTCCGGCCACTGGGTCAGCAATAAATCTGCGTATTTCAACATTAGGCGACCACTCATGGATAAATCTTCGAGTTGCGCGACGCTGTCGATCCAGACGATTTTTGCCTTGCACAGTTTTTTAGCCAACACGCAAACAATCGCGATGGGCAAGCTGCCGGTAGTTACCACAACGTCCGGCTTTTCTTTCATAACAAACCAGAACGACTTCCAAATGGTAATCAGCAGTTTGAGAGGTTTGTTGCGGTCGCATTCACCCACTATGTAAGTTGGGCCTTTTTCTTCGAGCTTTTTCGCCCAAATTTCACGGGTTGTGACATAAACCGAGGGTTGTATCGGCCAGCGAGTTACCGTGGTCAACAAACCCAAGAGTTCGGTCATGTGTCCGCCCGATGAGGCACCAACACACAGTTTTAGCGACCGCTTCGCCATAATTACAGATTCCAGAGTTCGTCGATTAGTGTTTTGGTTTGAACAATATTGCTTTTGGAAGACGCGCCAAAAACGATCGAATCCAAACCTTCTAATCCACAAACCCACTCGATAGCTTCTTTGGGTGGAATTGCACCAGAAGCCAATACCGACATAGCAATAACGCGAGCATCGTTACGAGCGATGGTTTCTACGTACTTATCAACGCCACCACACATACGGAAACCAATTTTGTTAACGTTTGCACAGACGATTGGGTTTTCGATACCTTGCTCGTGTAACACATCAATCAACAGCGGCAAGTTCATGGTGATAAATCCCGCTTCGGCGTTGTATTTTTCTTTCACGTACTTATGGAATTCACCGAGGAATTTGTAGCCTTTTAAACCCAAAATTAAATCGGTAATAACGTTCTGCAAAAAGATGATGGGCGTTTTTACACCTTCAAAGCGCTTCATTTCGGCGTCAACCAACATGCGTAACATCTTATTTACGTCTTGGGTAATGGCAGACATAGCACCGGTTAACAAGGTGCTCATGACACCTTGTGGCGAGAAGCGTTTTAAGGTTTCAAGAATACCCACTTCACCCACGGAGTTTGCGTACTTGTGCGCGTAAGGCATACACGGATAAAACTCAAAATCGGGATAGCGCGTTGGATTCGCTTTTACAATTTCGGCAATCTCACCCACGCGGTCGTAGGTGGTACACATAAAAACTTTAATGCCTGCGTCGTAGGCATCATCAAGCACTTTCATAATGGATTGAGCATCGCGAAAACGCATAGATTGCGCACGAGCTTTATCCTCGGACATGTGGTTAACACCAAAAAATTGGTTATCTCCAAACAAAACCCTTTGTAAGCTCATAATCAACCTTTCCCTAAATTTGCAATTTGTTCGATAACTTCATCGGTCGCGGTGGCGGTTTGGAAAGTCGATTCGACCTTCACGTCTCGCCCGAGAATGTTGTCAATGAATTGATCGATTTGAGCCGAATACTCTTCGCCACGCATATAAAAATTTACCGGCGCTTGAAGCTCGGTAATGTATTTTGATTTCCAGCCATCTTCGTAATCTTCGAAGGTGGTACCGGGGGTTAAATACACACGCATTTCTTGCCGATCGGTAATGATCTTACCTTGCTTACCGTAAGCGGTGATGGTGGTACTCATCTTACGAACCGATTGATCACTCCAGTTTGCTTCTAAATAACCAGTCGCGCCTGAGGCGTATTCAAAATTCGCAAAAACCGCGTCTTCGATATCGGCAGAAAAAATAGACTGCAACTGTGCAGAGCGAACCTTGCTTGGTGTTTCGCCAATGTAGTTCATTAAATCCACTACGTGACAGGCGTAATCGTGTAAGCAGCCGCCACCTTCGGATTTTTTAGATCGCCAAGTTGACGCACTTTTTGAAGGACGAATAACCACCTGACCATAAGCCTTACCTTCTAAATGATAAACCTCGCCAATGGCGCCAGCGGCGATTAAACGCTTCATCTCTTGGAAGGTACCAATGAATCGGTTGTGATAACCAACTTGGTTTACCAGATTCTTGGCAGAGGCGATTTCAAATAGGGTTCGACCTTGAGCGGGATCTAAGCACAATGGTTTCTCTAGGAATACGTGAGCGCCCTGCTCCAACGCAAATTTAGCGAGATCAAAGTGTGTAGAGTTGGGAGTAGAGATGATTACCGCATCTGGGCGGGCCTCTTTGAACATCTTTTTGTAGTCACTGTAAGTGCTGAAACCAAGATGCTTGCTGATAACAGAGGTGAGATAGGTCGCGTTATCACACACACCCACAATTTCCACATCTGGGTGGGCGGAGCTGATTGCAAAATGGGAAAGCCCCATTTTACCCGCCCCGATCAAAGCTAATTTAACCATTCAGGATTTCCCTTTATTTTGCTACACGAATTACTGTTTACCCAATGCGCAAGCGCTCACCCAAAGGCTGGCTTCGCAACCCGACATTCAAGTTATCTCTCAAACATCGTGGCTTGTCCTTGTTAATACTGTGTGACCAATACGCGGAAAGATCGCGCGTCTACTGTTTGTATGAAATCTCTTTTCTAGACTAGGCGGCAAACTTACAAAGTTTTAGCCCACCATTAATGAGTGTTACGAATAGATTTCGCCGGAATACCGACCACGGTATCGCCTGCATCAACATCGGCCAACACCACAGCATTAGCACCCACTGATGAGTCATCGCCGAGGCGAACCTTACCCATGATCGCAGCACCTGCACCAACGTTAACTCGCTGCCCTAAACAAGGTGCATCAAAGGGTTTCGCTAAATGACGATTCCCCAATGTGACGCCCTGGCGAATGATGCTGTCGTCGCCAATTTCACTATAGCCGTGAATAACAATGCCACCTTGATGCTCAATAATGACTCGGCGGCCAAGCTTTACAGTATAGGGAAGTTCAATTCCATAGACGTTACGGCAATGACGGTACAAAAAACCATAAATAATCGTCATGGGAGCACGCAGTAATTTTGGTTGGATCGTCATTCTCCAAACACCAAAACGGTGCACGGCAACGGCGCGAAAACCTGGTTTCGTCCAATCTCGACCATGGGCCTGCCAATCTTCTTTGATTTGCTCGAACAAACTCAAGTGATACGCCTTAACGTTTAAAATATTTAATAAGACTTTAGGAGTCTCTGATTAACTCTTCCATGATTTATTCAGAAGATAGAAATTGACTATGCGATTTCTAATTTCTACACAATTTCAATCACTTACCGTTCTTGACGTTTGCGATACATCCTCAGTGCCGCGGGACGCTCTAAATTAATCAGAGTTTCTTTTAACTAAAACAGGTTTTTCATTGAATATTCAATTTATATTTCATCAAATCAATAAACTGTAAAAAAATTGAAAAATGCAAAATCATCGGTTTAGAGACCAACACAGCTGATTCTAGTTATCGTTTCTTTAATAACTCGCATCTTTAACTGAGCTTATTTTAAAAAAACGTGACGAGACATCAAGGATATCAAACAACACACATCACTGGTGCTACTGACAACGAGGAGGGCTTAGAATACTCGTAATTAAGCAAGACTTTTACCTTGCAAGTCAAACGACAAACACCAACATCCCTGCTTTCCTTGTGCTTTGCAATTAATTCAACGCTAAGCCAATAAATGAATTAACATTAATACAAGCTAATTACTTTGTTAAAACAATGACATTGTGCATTGTTAATTTTATAAATCTACCACAGACCCACACCAATTATTACTTGCCAGAATTACTCAAATGCAATTCAAACGATGCGGTTTTTACAAGCATTTTGTACGTCCGCTACACTATCTATTCAGGAAATAACGCCCGATGCACATTAACATTCTTTTTCACGCATTTGACTTGATTGTAACCCGGCGGTGAGTTAATTATGTTCATCAAATAATGATCGATTGCCGATAAAATCTTGAATGCTAGGGTTTATCTCATGAACCGATTTTCACCAACCTAACACGCTCGATTATGAGAAGTTTTTACTAACAACCTCACTAACATCGTACAAATTGTTGTAATCGTTTATTTTGATCTGCAAAAGTCTTACCGAAAATCGAAGGTTTTTATGCTTGCCCAGATCTCGGTAATAAAAACCAGATTGCCAATGTTGAAGCCAACCCTAACGAAGTTGAATCACTTATGTTTACCTGCTCTATTAAAACCATCAAAATTTCTACCTTGCACTCACGTTTAATGAGCTTTTTGGTCATTGCCTCTGCGATACTCATTAGCGCCTGCGCAAGTAAATCAGAATTTCCTACGCCCCCAATCAGTGAAACAACAAAAACACTGGTCGATTATCAAATCGGTATCGGCGATCAACTGTCTGTCAGTGTATGGCGAAACCCAGATCTTTCTGTTTCGGTACCCGTACGTCCAGATGGAAAAATTTCGGTACCACTGGCAGGGGATTTAGTAGCCTCAGATAAAACTCCGTCACAGCTCGCCCAAGACATCACCGATCAATTGACAAATTATCTGAAAAATCCTCAAGTAACCGTCATAGTCTCTGACCCAAGTTCGGTTGATTTCCAACGCCGTGTTCGCATAACGGGCGCGGTGAACTCACCCTTGTCGATTCCTTACCGAGACGGCATGACAGTTCTTGATATTGTATTATTAGCTAATGGTTTGAATGACTTTGCCGCACCAAAAAAAGCTAAGTTGTATCGACGAACAGAACAAGGCGTACAAACCTACCCAGTTAACTTAGATGACCTATTATTTAAGGGTAAGCTTGAAACTAATTATTTCTTGCAACCTTCTGACGTATTATCAGTACCAGAACGTCTGTTCTAACCTTTATACTGTGTAACTTTTTTAGTGTGATATGGTCAGTAACCGTCGCCAACAGATTTATGAAGAGTATTGCGCATGGATTTAAAAGCAATCTTCGCGATGATTCGCTACGCGTTGAAGGAACTAATGGCTCGGCGGATTCCAGCTACCCTGTTGTTCATTTTTATTGCCTTTGCAGTTTTATTGGTAGGTGTAAGCCTGCCACAAAATTACACCGCTACCGCCCTTATACAGGCTGAGCGTAAAAACATAATTGAACCCTTATTATTACGCGGCCGCGCGCAGGTAACCGAAATCACACCGGTTAGCTTGGTTATAGAAACCATTCGCTCAGAACGCCTACTGGTTCACGCTGCATTAAAGTTAGGCATTATTAGCGAATCGTCTGACGACGAAGCGGTGGGCAATGCCATTCGCAAATTAAGTCGTGAACTGTATCACCAAATTCGCGACGATAATGTGGTGCGTCTGTTTTACACCGCATCTTCAGCCGAAGAATCATTCACTAATCTCAACGCCATAATTTCGGCGTTTCGCCAGGACGCCAATCAACAACAACGCGACGAGAGTAGCGAAGCTTACGAATTCATTAGCACCCAGGTTGAAAAGTACAAGCAACAGTTATCTGATGCCGAAAAGCGATTATCCGACTATAAAATTAATAATATGGACGGCACCGAGACCGAGGCGCTAGATCGGATCTTAGAATTGCGTGGCGAAATTGAAAACCTAGAGCTAAACATCGACGAGAATTTAGCAAAAGCCTCAAGCTTAAAAACTCAAATCGATGTTGAAGGTAAAATTCAGCAAGCCAGAAACAAACTCAACACGCTGCAAACTCAAAAACGAGAGCTGGAGAGTCGCCTACAAGGCCTTCAGTTAGCGTTCCAAGATGATTATCCCGATGTTGTTTCGGCCAAAAATCAAATTAGTATCGTCAGCCAAGAAATTGCAGAAGTACAAGCTGCTAACCCTTCGCTACCAGCGGAAGTGTCTGGTGATGAAGTTTCTTTGTTTGAAGAGCTTCGCTCGAATCTGTCAAACATCGAACTACAAACCGAAAGCATGCAACGCCGCAAGGCTTCTCTAGAAAAAATCTTAGAGCGTGAAAATTCGAAAGCAGACAGTTTAGCGGTGCATCAAACCGAACTGGCCGAGCTAACCCGTGACTACGACAAAACCAAGCAAATTTACGAAGAGTTATTACAGCGCCGCGAAAACGCCAGCATATCGCTAACTATTGATGAAGCCGGACAAGGCATGAGTTATAAGTTTCGAGAAATGCCGTCAATCCCAACCTCTTCGGAAGGCCCACCGCCAGTAATATTCGTGGCTGCGGCTCCATTTTTGGGTATTTTCACTTTGCTGGGTCTGAGCTTCGCGTACGTTTTCTTGGATCCAAGATTGCGTTACGGAATGGTTCCCAAGTCCAAATTACCGGAAGGTATCGACATCATTGTTAACATTCCTTCCTACACGCCAGAACCTATAGCGGAAAAGCAATCAAAAACCACCTGGGTGTTAATTGCAGTTGTTTTGCTGTCTGCTGTACTTTATGGTTACTTAGCTTACGGATTTTTAGCATTGGAGTGGCTGAGCGCCAAATAACGAATCAGCGTGGACAAACTTAAGCAAATTATCACTCAGAAACGCACTTCAACTCAGAGTACTGTTTCCCTAGAGGAACAAACTCCAAACAGTCACGACCTTGTGAACCGTTTTATCGCTGGTGACATGGTGTTGTCTGACGAAGAACGAGCGCTGTTATGGTCGCCGGAAACTAGAGCTGAAAAACATATCATCTACCAAGGAATGGATAACGTTGACGTGCTCAATGCTTACAGGGAATTAAGAACAAAGCTGCTGCGTAAAAGTGGCGGTTCAAGTGCCATTATTTTAGTAACAAGTGCCGGTTACAAAACTCACCATAATTCTGAAGTGGCTTTCAACCTGGCCACCAGCTTTGCGATGGACACCAGTAAATCGTCCATTTACGTCGATTGCGATCCCTATACCGATGACCGACAAGATCTATCCATTCGCGAATTTGGTTTTGGCTTAACAGACCACCTCCACGATCCACAAATATCGCTAGTTGACGCGACCTATCCTTCCGGCGTTGAGCATTTAAAAATTATTCCAACCGGCGGCCAAAAAGACACCGCCGCCGAATATTTTAACCATCCAAGACTGGGTGGAATCTTCAACGAAATTAAATATTCGCTGCCGCACGTATTTATCTTTATTCATACACCACCGGTACTGCACTATTCAGAAGCATCGATTTTGGCAGATATCGCTGATATGGTTGTGCTTGTGGTGCCATCTAAACAAACCACCCAAAGTCAAATCTTCGAGTCAATTGAGCTTCTTGGCGAAAACAAGGTTGCAGGCATTATCATTCAAGAGTAAAAAATACCTAAATATTTTACTCCTCTGGCCCATCAAACTTTGAATCGCCAGTCAATTGTTCACACCCGGGAAGAATCATGCGCACCAATCTTGTAAGATCGATAATCGGTCTATGCGCTTTCACAGCAATTCATACTAACGCCGAATTTAAAGCCGCCGTTTTTCACTCCAGTGAATTTACCAACAACGCCGATTTATCCGATACCGACGAGCCCAGCGAGCGCGAAGATCGCACCGGTTTAGAAGTCGAATATACTCATCAAGCGCAAAATTGGCTGTTCAATTTTGATTACCAATTTGAAAAGGTTAACTTCGACAGTAACGCTCAAATTCCCGAAGAAGATACCGAAGAATACGAAGGCACCACCGGTTTTGATGGCTTGTTTTTTCGTCAAAGATTAGGACTGCGCACCAGCTATCGTCGCGAAAACTTACTTACCGATCCCGCTGAGCTTTCGGTTCAAAATAACATTACCGCTCGCGACACCTTTGTTTTTGAACCGACGTTAAATTTTTATCGTAACGATGCCGACAATCTTTCACTAACGGGGTTTTTCCACAAAATTCGCTTTGATGACGATTTTCTGCAAACACGTTCCATTGGCAGTGAGACCAAAGGATTACGTTTAGGATGGACTCGCAAAGTCAGCTCTGTTGATAACTTTATTGCGCAGATCGAAAACAGCGAAACCGAATACGACCAAAACGGCGTTGATACCTTAGATTATCAAAACATACAGCTCGGCTATGCGGCGCAGTTACGCAAACTGAATTACACCGTGCTGGTTGGTTACAACCGATCAAGCTCTGCATCCACACAAGATTTGGAATCGCCAAGCGCTCTCATTCAGGCGCTTTATCAATCCGGCCCAACGCAGATTAACTTTTTTGCCAACTACCTCATCACCGACACCTCACGCGGTAATCAAAACGGCATTACCGGTTCGCTCTCAGAATCAAACAATCAACAGCTCGGTAATGGTGATACCTCGGTTATCGACTCCTACGAATTGCTTTCTGGACAGCTGAAAGTCTCCAACCGCTGGTGTCGCCGGTGTTTGGCGGAGTTTGAAGTTGGCTTTGCCGATGAAGATTACAGTGTCGACGATACCGAAAGCCTGCAACAGCTGGATATCTCGGGAAGTCTAGGCTACGAACTTACCTCTAAGCTGTCGGTTGAGTTCGAAGTTGGCTACCAAACTCAGTCTCGCGAGATACCTCAACCAACTCTTGAGTATGATGAAGATATCTATATCCTCTCGGCCGAGTACTACCACAGTGAGAAACTAAGCACCGGCGTGAGCGCTCTCTACCGAGATAGAGACGCCGAAGACGATGCTCGATCGTATCAAGAAGCTAGCTTAACCCTAGATATTCGCTACGAATTTTGACCAAAGCGCGGTTGTATTCAACGAATGTTTGCATACAGCCGTATTTGTTAAAATTTTGTTCAACAGCCGCCAGCGAATCCTGTATACTGCGCGCGATTTTCACTCCCGACTTGGCGAACTGCATCTGACTGGGCTCAGAACTCTGCAGTCTCAGGAAATCATCGAACAGCCGCGCGACAACGGGCGTGTAACAAACTAGCGGCACAATTTCGCTCTTGCTTGAAGGAGGACGCAGACGGCATACGCTGACTGCGACACTCTAGTCATTGAGCAATGTGATCACCCGGAAACCGGTCTGTAGTCGCAGACCGGTGGCCCTGTAATTATGAAATGAGTAACCCAATGACAGATTTAGCTTTATATCGAAATATTGGTATTTTTGCCCACGTGGACGCGGGTAAAACCACCAGTACCGAACGCATTCTTAAACTTACCGGTAAAATTCATAAAACCGGTGAAGTACACGATGGTGCCGCGACCACTGACTTCATGGTACAAGAAGCTGAGCGTGGTATTACCATTCAGTCAGCTGCTACTACTTGCTTTTGGAACAACCACCGTTTAAACATCATCGACACCCCTGGGCACGTTGACTTTACTGTTGAAGTATACCGTTCACTAAAAGTACTTGATGGTGGTATTGGTGTTTTCTGTGGTTCTGGTGGTGTTGAGCCACAATCAGAAACCAACTGGCGTTACGCGAACGAATCAGAAGTTTCCCGCATCATTTTCATCAACAAGCTAGACCGCATGGGTGCTGACTTCTACCGCGTTGTTGAGCAAGTGAAAAAAGTACTTGGTGCAAATCCATTGGTTATGACTTTGCCAATCGGTATCGAAGACGAATTTAAAGGCGTTGTTGATGTTCTTACTCAAAAAGCCTACATCTGGGACGACTCTGGCCTTCCAGAAAACTACGAAGTCGTTGATATTCCAGAAGATTTGGTTGAAAAAGCAGCCGAGTACCGTGAAAAGCTCATCGAAAGTGCGGTTGAGCAAGACGACGATCTAATGATGGCGTACATGGAAGGCGAAGAACCTTCTATCGAAGACATCAAGCGTTGTATCCGTAAAGGTACTCGCGACCTAGTATTCTTCCCAACTTACTGTGGTTCTGCGTTCAAAAACAAAGGCATCCAATTAGTTTTGGATGCGGTTGTTGATTACCTACCAGCACCAACCGAAGTTACTCCTCAAGATTTGACCGACAAAGAAACCGGTGAGCCAACGGGTCAAGTTGCAACCGTTTCTGCCGAAGAGCCGCTACGCGCGCTCGCGTTCAAAATCATGGATGACCGTTTCGGTGCATTAACCTTTATCCGTATCTACTCAGGCGTTATGGAAAAAGGTATGACCGTATTGAACTCTTACACCGGTAAAACCGAGCGTATCGGCCGTATGGTTGAGATGCACGCAGACGAGCGTACCGAGATCGATCGCGCGCAAGCGGGTGACATCATCGCGGTTGTTGGTATGAAGAACGTTCAAACCGGTCACACTCTTTGTGATCCAGACCACGAATGTACTCTTGAACCAATGATCTTCCCAGAGCCAGTAATTTCTATTGCTGTTAAGCCAAAAGACAAAGGCGGCTCTGAGAAAATGGGTATCGCGATTGGTAAACTGGTTGCAGAAGATCCATCGTTCCAAGTTGAAACCGATGAAGAATCCGGTGAAACCATCCTTAAAGGTATGGGTGAACTTCACTTAGATATTAAAGTGGATATCTTGAAGCGTACTTACGGTGTTGAGCTTATTGTAGGTCAACCTCAGGTAGCTTACCGTGAAACCATCACTCGTGAAGTTGAAGACAGCTACACCCACAAGAAACAATCAGGTGGTTCTGGTCAATACGGTAAGATCGATTACCGCATTCGTCCTGCCGAAGTTGGTACCGGCTTCAAGTTCATATCCAGTGTTGTTGGTGGTAACGTACCTAAAGAATACTTCCCTGCCATTGAGAAAGGTTTCAAAGGCATGATGGGTCAAGGTACTCTTGCCGGTTTCCCTGTGTTAGACGTTGAAGTTGAGCTATTTGACGGTGGCTTCCACGCCGTTGACTCATCAGCAATCGCGTTCGAAATTGCAGCGAAAGGTGCATTCCGTCAATCAATTCCTAAGGCTGCACCTCAGTTGATTGAACCAATCATGAAGGTTGACGTGTTTACCCCAGAAGATCACGTTGGTGATGTTATTGGTGACCTTAACCGTCGTCGCGGTATGATTAAAGACCAAGAGCCTGGTGCTACCGGTGTACGTATTAAAGCAGACGTTCCTCTTTCAGAAATGTTTGGTTACATCGGCCAGCTACGTACCATGACTTCTGGTCGTGGTCAGTTCTCAATGGAATTCTCTCACTACTTGCCATGTCCTTCACAAGTAGCAGAAAAAGTCATTGCAGAAGCAAAAGCTAAAAAAGAAGCCAAGTAATTACTTGCTTTCTTTTACGCAAAAAAAGCCACCTTCGGGTGGCTTTTTTTATCTCTATTGAATACGTAAAAACTTATTATCAACCAGACTTAATCGTTGTTTATGACAACCAATAGATAAATATCATCCCACTTCAACAACAACTCTACAGAGTAATAGTCGCGAAGCATTTATTAATACGCATTATTTGCCGCACAAAAAATCTCGACGATTATTCGATTCGATATCTCACCATTTAAAACATTTCTAGCGATCAAAACAACGTACTTTTGAGCAACTCGTAAATTATAGGAAGCTCTGATTAACCTAGAGTTTCTCGCGACACAAGGATGTGTCGCCAATTT
>CALMJT010000036.1 GCA_937864365.1 uncultured Alteromonadales bacterium
CGACACATCCTTGTGTCGCGAGAAACTCTAGGTTAATCAGAGTTTCCTATAAATTAATTCACGTCTATTTAGTTCAATACTCGATCTTCACTCTCTCATTCTTTACGCTTTTCCGACCGCGAATGCTTCTGTAATTGTTGATCATCAAATCGTTAAAAATCCAATCTCATCCCTGTTGAGCTTAGCTACACTTCTTATCATTACTTTTTTGATAATTTCGTGTATAAACAACTTTTAATTTAGAGAAAAACAAATAATAAAACACGGGTTTTACTCTGTAAAACATCAATACCTAGAATAATAATGACGGAGAGTTTGCATGCCCCAATTCTTTGCTAACACAGTCAAAACCACGCTAGCGAGTGTGTTAACCAGCCTAAGCTACGCCGCTATGGCTTGGGAACTGCCCGGCACACACACGGTTGAGTTGATAACCAATCAAGATAAGGTCTTTGAATTAGGTAAGCTCACCGTTACTTCAGACAAAAACAGCCAAGGTGAATATTTGTTCACGTTTACGCCTAAAACGGGTTCTTATGAAGTCTATTTCTTATCCATGCGCAATTTTGACTGCGTTACGGGCGACGTTGAAGTATTTTGCCACGTAATCTATCCCTACGAATATTCAAAAGTTATCTCAGAGACAAACTTAACTTGGCTTGAGCACAGCTTTTTATTTATGCACAAGTCTCCCAGTGAGTTTTCGGCGAAGTTGTGGAATGGTGTTATTTATGAAATGCAAATTACCGACAATGGAATTGAAGGTTACGCACAAGCGGTAGATTTAAATGTAATTAGCTCGCCGCCCGATGAAGGCGTTACCCCCTACGGTGATGGATCAAATACCGATATTGGTGAACGCTCCAGTATTAATCCGCAATCGCGCGAATTTAATAGAATTCGAATTTATTAAAGGAAACTCTGATTAACCAGAGTTTCTCGCGACACAAGGATGTGTCGCCAATTTCAAGAACGGTAAGGGATTGAAATTGTGAAGAAATTGGAAATCGCATTTTCAATTTCTGTCCTCTAATTAAATCATGGATGAGTTAATCAGAGGTTCCTAAATATACAGCGCTCTGGTGAAATCATGGTTACCTAAATCGGACGCTTTTAGGGTTTGCGATGATTTAGTCTCGTTCAAATCGATAATTTTTACACAAAAAAAAGAGGCCTTTCGGCCTCTTTTTAGTACAACACATTGGTACTGACATGCGTTTATTTTGGTATTAATAGAATCCAAAATACTTAAAGAATTTGCGAATTTTTCGCTCAATCTTTTTCGCTTTACCGCGATTTTTCGCGTCCATTTCCAAGCTAACTAACACAGGGTTATGGTCGGAACTGCGATAAGGTCCTACCGAGGTGAAATCAATTAAGTCACCGTTGGCAGGATTATAGAACGCAAGTGCTTGGTCGTAAGTTAACTGGAACAACTCAGTGGTGTTGATATCCCAATGCGTTACATCAACTGTGGCATCGGCCGCAGCAGGCGTCGCTAACACATGATCGAGAGCACCGATTTGGTCAGCGCCAAAGAAGTAGAACGAGTAGCCCTCTGGATCAAAGGTATCGCGCAATGGAATATAACCAAAGGTCTCGGTTACCGGTACAGAAACGCCACCATCAAGCTGGGTGTTAACCGCAGTTACAATGGTATAGCCGCGTTCTTCTGGGGTGTATTCGGTAAGTACTGCTAGAGGATCTTCCTGGCTGTAGCTGTTTAGATCGCCCATGATTAACAGTTTTTCAGGCAAGTTCATCGCATCAAGCGCATTACCTAAGGTTACCGCCGCAGATACACGGAATGCGTTACAGCTGCCTTGAATGGAATCTAACGCCGTTGGGTTAACGTCATCTTCAAAACAAGTTGAGCCTTTTGATTTAAAGTGGTTAATCGCTAGGGCGAATTGATCGCCAGTGGCGCGGTGACGGAAACTTTGTACCAAGGTATTACGTTGGCCAACAAAACGACCATTATTATCTTGCGATGGCAATGCAATACCACGTAATCCGCCACGTGCAATTACTTTACGGTGTTTGTAAATGATCGCGTTAGTAATGGCATCGGTACCGGTAATGGTTTCGTCGTCAGAACGAGCGAAACGATACACACGATCACCCAGTTGCGCGTTGATCGCATCAACCAATTGACGAATAGCACTGTCATCGCCAAAGCCATCGTTTTCAACTTCGATCAAACCAATAACATCGGCGTCCAAAGCAATAATAGCGTTAACAATTCGAGCTTCTTGTAACGCGAACTCTTCTTCGTCGGCTGCACCACGGTTGGCTGGGTAGTCGAAGGTTACACTACCGTCGTCCAGTACAAGGCCATTAAAGTAGTTCAATACGTTAAAACTTGCCACAGTAACATCGGCAGGAATTAAATCCGGCGCCGCGGTACGAGTAGATGCAATTGAGAAGGTCTCTTTTACTGGGTTGATGCGATAGTTACCAAAGGAGAACATCACAGGACCAGTAGCAGAAACCGTTTCACCTACGCGAGGAGCGTTATCGTAATTTAAACCATCAAATTCTGGTGTTGAGTAATAGCTGATTTCATCTGGGAAGGTTCGACCATTATTGTCGTCAATCAACAAAATGTTCGCACTGGCATTAGCAACAGCCGCGTCATATTCAGGGCTGAACGGCGCACCGGCTTCGGTTGGAGTTAACTTAACAGAATCACTCAAGAACATTTCACCAAAGCGGGTGAAATTATCAAGGCTATAGATTGTTGCGTCGGTAACGGTTGCAACCATGCCTTCTACGGTTTCAAGATCAAGTTGACCTTCGTATGGCATTGGAATAAATGCAGGAATGACAGACTCAGCCGCAACGCCACAATCTAATTGTTGCTCGGCGGTAATTTGACTGTTGTTAAAGAATTCTGAAGGAACACCCAAAACACGGGCGGTATCACCAACTTCTAACTCATCTAAAATGGTTGCAAAAACGAAGATACCTTCAGACGTTGCCGCATTACCGTCGGAATCGCTAGGTTCTTCTTGTAGGAAATAACCATTATCACGTAAACCAGTGATAATACCTTCAACAACTACAGTATCTGTAGTGGTAACGCTTGCGCCATCACCTTGAATAGCACTGATCAAAGTCGCATCGCTAAAACACGCGCCAATCTCAACCGGTGGTGGAGTGTCGTCGTCATCATCGCCGCCGCCGACAGTGGTAAAGGTTGCCAAAGGCAAAGGATTGGCCGCTGTGGTGTTGCTGGTTTCACCATCGTAGGCGTTTGGCCCGCTGAAACTCCACTCAGTAATATCAAAAGTGCTGCTTGCCACCGAACCACTTAAACGATAAGCCCAACCGTCTAGGTATTCCCACGGTTGGCCGGTGCCATCAACGTCTACTTCACCGAACAAATCGACAACACTGCCGTTAAAGAACAACTCAATAGCGTCATCACCATTAATGTTCGCCGAACCGGATTCAAAAACAAACTCAGGCGTTACACCAAAAAAATCCGAAAAAGAAACGCTGTCGGTAACAACATATACATAACTGCCAGCACTCAAACTAACCGGAGAAAAGGTGAACTCTTGACCGTCGCTACCACCGCCGTTATTTGCCGAACCAAGGCCGTACAATGACGCATCGGCAATGTCTTCGGTTACATAAACTTCGTAGCCTTTAGGTAAACCACCGGGTAAAGGGCCGTCAAATATTCCTGTTAATACCATGCCGGCGCTGGCGCCCATACTCAACGAGAGTAAGGGTGCTGCCACGACTAACTTTTTCATGTCCATGGAAGATTCCTTTAAATAATTATTCAAGCGTTATTACAATCGTGCTGAACAAACACCACAAAGACAAATTCAACCGCTCCTACTGTTGAATCTTATTCAGCACTGACTATTTTGATCGTGAATTCGGGGTATTGAAGTATAACTGTTAGAGCCCCCTTATAGATAAGAATACCTTGTGGGTTTTTCTAACATATGACGGTTTTAAGACAAGAAGACGTAATAAGAGAACGTGAATCGTTGATTAAAAATAAAAAACTTTGACTAACCCAAAGCTGCTAGCGACGCCAAGAAGTGTCGTCAATTTCAACATCAAAACATTATTGCGAACTAACGTTATTAAGCATGGTACTTTAATTTTCTAGCGTGTATTTAATGCAAAGGTTTTAATCAGAGATTTTACGAATTGTATTCACACAGGTAACCAACACAAAACTCACGTACATTAATAAATACCAAGCAATCAACTTTGAAAAAGAAACCAACTGCCAACCCTGCTGTTGATTGGGATAAACCCACACACTTGCATAGGTTGATATATTTTCGGCAAACCAAATAAATAACGCCACTAAAAACCAACCTAACAACAGCGGCATGGTGCGATACTGTTTATCGACTCGAAAATAAATATTGGATTTATAAAAACAACCAACAATCAACGCCAATATAATCCAACGAAAATCCACAATAAAATGATGCGTAAAAAAATTCGCAGACACCAACAGAGCTAAAATAAGTGTTATTCCAAAACGTGGATAATAATCAAAGCGAAAATCAAAAATTCGCCAAATTCTAGCAATATAACTACCCACAGCGCTGTACATAAACCCCGTGAACAAGGGTACATTACCAATACCCAAAACATAATCTTCTGGATACGTCCAAGAACCTATCGCGTCAGAAGTTTTAAACAACTCCATAAGCGTTGCAACAATGTGAAAAATCACAATAACCAACGACTCGCGCAACGTCTCAAGCTTAGTTGCCAACAAAAAAAGCTGAAAAACCACCGCTGACAAAAAGATAAAATCGTAGCGATGCAACGACTCAAAAGGATACCAAACCTTAGTTACAATAATAACCCCTAACAAAAACCCACCGAACAAACACGCATAAGCCTGCTTCAAGCCAAACAACCAAAATTCCCAAACAAAACGCTTAACCTTTTCCACAACAGCAATCCATATCTACAACCCACAACCACAATCATCATCAACAGCTCTCACAAGCTTTGAGTGAACTGTACACAAAATCAGAAATGAAGAGAAATCTAGCAATTAATTTGATTTTACATTAGAAAGCCCTGATCAACTCAGTGTTTTTATCAACACATCCTTGTGTCGTTAATTCCAAATACTGTCATTGATTAATATTGTGTAAAAATTGTAAGTTGTGTTTCTAAATGCTGCTCTCCGAGAAAATTAAAGAAGAGTTAATTTTCCCCTTCATCGCTTTCGGTTGCGTCTTCGTTATCGGGCAGATAAACCTTGTCGGTTTTTTTATCGATTGATTGGGTTGAATTAATGTCTTTTTCTTGGCGTTGTATTGAGGTTTGCGCAACGATTGGTTCGCCAAAGTAAAGAGTGCGATGTGGGAATGGTATTTCGATGTTACGTTCGTCGAAGAGGTATTTCATGCGACGGTTGAATTCGCGCCCTACGTTCCATTTTTCTAGAGGTCGGGTTTTTATTCGCGCTTTAATGATTACGGCAGAATCGGCAAATTTATCGACGCCAAATATTTCTATCGGCGACAAGATTCGATCTTTAAAGTCGTCATCATTACGAATTTCTTCATCGATTTCTCGTAAACATTCTATAACAACGTCGGTATTTTCTTTGTAAGCAACACCAACGTCCATCAGATAAAAGCTAAAGTCTTTGGTGAGGTTATCCACAATCGATACTTCACCAAAGGGTACGGTATGTACGGTGCCGTCCAGCGCTCTTAGTTGCAATTTACGAATCGATAATGTTTCAACCACGCCGGTTCTGTTCGCCACGGTTACTACATCACCTATTTGCAGTAGGTCTTCGATAATTACCGTAAATCCCGTTAAAAAGTCTTTCACAAGAGTTTGGGCACCAAAACCGACGGCGATACCTAACACTCCAGCACCCGCCAAGAGTGGGTAAATGTCTACGCCTATTCCCGATAAAAACACCATGATAAACAACAAACTTAAGGTAAACAGTAATGCATTACGAATAATAGGCATCACGGTATTCATTCGGGCATTGGATTTTAAACTACTGTGCGATGAGACAAATTCCATGGCTGCATTTGCGCTCTCCCAAATTAATATAGCGACAAAAATTAACGCCAATGCTGCTAATATAAACGAAACGATAGCTGTTATATTAATCGCTCTATTAATAAAACTGTCTTCTGGAACATATAGAACAAAAACAGCATAGATGACAAAAATAAATACATGAGCCTTAATGGCATAATTGACTAAATGCAGTAAAGGAATAAATCTACGTGAATTTAAATGCAAACGTAGGTTCATCTTTTTTAAATGCGATTTAGCGGTTTTATACGCGAACTTTAATATCACTAAGGCAATAATGGTAATGAGCAACAAAGCAGCAAGAACCAACGCCTCCCATGCAGTGGATTCGGGAATATTAAATTCAGATAAAAGATTACTTACGTACTCTTTAAACTCAGTGCTTTTTTCTTCAAAATTAATAATTTCCTGAACCTCAAGCTCTTTGTTGTCTTTGCCTTCTTGCTGCTGAGCGGTTTCTAAGGTTTTTAAGTCTTCAATGAGTTGTTGTCGTTGTTCCGGTGATTCTATCTTCTCTATAAGTTCCGATACGTTGTCGTTGTCCTTTTCTTGACTCTCATTAGAACTGGAGGAACTACCCAACAATCCTATTTGAGAAAGGCTCTGAGTTGAAAAAATAATTAATAGTACAAAGAGTAAAACCTTCATCGCTGTCACTTTCTATTTAATTAATGTTTAATTTTCTAAATTAATTACACGTCGCTCTTATCAAATACGACTTATAACACCAAATACAACTTGTAATAGTTACAATGATTAAAATACTAATTTGTAAAAAAGAGATGAAACTCAAAACATCTTTTTAAAAAGCATTATTATTAAACGCCTATATTCATTGTTAACCAACTAAAAGCAATTTATAACCCAACTCTAGACAAACAATTTTTATCATATTTTTCAATAGCTTACTAAAAACAAAAAATTAAACCGTAGATTGCAAAATATCCACTAGGTTTTATTGGCACAGTGCTCGCTTAATACTATTCATCGAAAGCGAAATCTTACTCTAGGAACCTCTGATTAACTCATCCTTGATTTAATCAGAGGACACATCCTTGTGTCGCGAGAAACTCTGGGTTAATCAGATTTTCCTCTATTCAATAAATGTGGGGCTTACTAAAAAAGCAAAACCCAAAAAGATATTCGTTAATTCACACACTACTCAAAATAAGTATTTTGAGTATGGTAAGGAGAACAAAATTATGGCTAATGCACAGTTTGTATCTGATATTGAAAGTATTCGTAAAAAAGCCAGAGAAGATATTTTGCAAGGGGCTTTAACCAAAGGTTTTAAAGGCGATGTTAACGAAACCATTCGGCTTTTAAATGCGGCATTAAGTACAGAGATTATTTGTACGCTTCGCTACCGTCAGCATTATTTTTCTTGCGAAGGCTTAAACGCACAAATAGTCGCCGACGAATTTTTAGAACACAGTAATCAAGAGCAAGAACACGCAGACAAGCTCGCCGAAAGAATTTGCCAACTTGGCGGTTCACCGGATATGAATCCAGATAAGCTCAGTGAACGTAGTCACTCTGAATACACTGAATCAAGTTCGATCAAAGAAATGATTGTAGAAAATCTTATTGCGGAGCGAATTGCAATCGACTCTTACCGTGAAATGATTGAATTTATTGGTGATAAAGACCCAACCACACGCAGACTATTAGAAGAAATTCTGGCGGTGGAAGAAGAACACGCAGATGACCTAGCCGATTTAATGACCAGTTACGCAGTAGATACGAGAAACTAGACCAGCTCTGGGTTAAATAGATTCTAAGAGCAAGTTTCGAGAGAATTTTTAGAAAGTTCGAGAGAATTTGTAGAAAGATCGAATAGATCAACCAAACTTCCGTTGTCCGTTTTGTTGGTTTAGTTTGGTTTGTTGGTAAGTACCCGCGTATCAATTTACGCACAGCAGTAGCAGTTGTTAGCATGATTTAGCAATAGCACTCTTATTCTGAGCAGCCTTACCCCCTAAAGATTAGGGGGTTTTTTTTGCCTTGAATTTAACAACAGCATCGAATGGGCTAAAAATGTAGAGACGAGAAGTGATTACAAAACTTTGAACAGGTCTTTTTTCAACTTAGCGAATTGTTTAAGTTCGACCATACTCTCTGCCCATTGGGCATAAAGGGCACGAAGCTCAAAGTAATCTTTGGTATCAACAATTTCACGTTTTAGCGTTAAATAACCGTATTGGCCGTGAAAATGACCAATCGTATTTACCATAAAGTTTTTAGCTTTATCAAAGTCTGCGGCAGAGCGTGAGCTGGGTAAAACCACAAGCTCTTGCTCGAAATTACCTTTGCGAGCAACCGGAGCTTCATCTTTACCATTGGTAATATAATTTTCTTGAACTAACCAACTCAGATAGCGCTGCGCCTCCTGGCCAACAGCACCAATAATATCGTCTGTGCTCATTTGACCATTACAAAGAATAAGAATACGGCGCGCCTTCGGATCAACGTTACCCGATCGGGCACGCATCTCGTCAACACCTTTATTGGTTTTCGCGTAGCAATTCATGATTGAAGTCCTTTAAAAATTATTTTTATTTTTTTGGCAACAATTCAGGTTTGTGGCTTTATAAATAAAGAAATAATGCTTTCGTTTATTATTCTGTGAAACACATCATGCAATAAGAAATATCAAAATAGTCTTTTGCAGTCAAACGGTCAGGCGACTTGGAAATGTTAAGAAATGCTGAGGAAACAGTCTGCGTTATAAGATATTTCACTCAATTCAATGTAATAAAACACTAATGTCTATATATTAATTGCGAATAGAAATAATAGAATTACTTTAAATTTGATTTTGAAATATCCAGTAATATTATCGGTGTCTAAAACATTAATTTGTTCAAAGTTTATTTTATTACACGCCAGATAAAAAATTCTCTAATAAATAGCTTGATTGGTAACAATGTTACCTAAAATGTGAATTTTTGTTACTAAACTTCCAGTTTTAGGAAAATGTTGTCTTTCTTCAGCCCGATTGAGGAGATCTTTATGCGTTTAAGTTTAGAGCAAATTGATTAAATATTGCTTAGCAGTTTATTTACACAACTTTTAACGTATCGAGCGGGAGCCGATTTTCAGTAATTGTATTTCTAGCACAATTTATTATTTTTAAAGATGTTAATTTAATAAAATTGAAATTAAATTTATTCGGCTACAATGAATAATATTTTCTACAAAAAGACAATTTTTAGTCACTACTGATTAACGCTTCTAAACTTTAATCTGAGGATAGAAATTAAACACACAATTTTTAATGTCTTCACTATGTCTGTCTGCCACCTACCCTTTTTTGGAATTTGGCAACGCTCAAGTATGTCGCCAAAAAATTCTGCGTTAATCGCGGTTTTCTTTAATAACAACTCAGGTCTAAAGAAATTAACGTGTCTTAAACACGTAAAATATTTTTACCAAATATTCAAAATATGAAAATACAGAAATATCTACCAAAGTATTATGGTTAAAAACGAAGCTAAAAAAATATTTTTTTAGCATTAAATCCGAAACAAAGCCCGTTCGCTGCAAGGCGTGCAATGGCATTTCGACTTATTACGTACGTAGTTTTACGTAGATTTACTGGGTGCTTTTATACCCGATATGCGTAGTTATACTGACACTTTTCGCACTCCTGCCAATTTCGTAAATAGTTTTCATCTATCACAATACCTCTTGTTTCATTGGCGTGATCAAAATATCACCGCTTAAAATAATAACTAGAGGAATAGACATGCTAAAAATTTCTAAACTCAAGCGTTGGCTGATTGCTGGTATTGCCAGCTTTGCCGTTGCAACCAGTGCTCAAGCTGCTGATGACAAGGTTTATCGTTTAAAACTCGCAGAAACCTGGCCAACTAATTTTCCAGTATTCGGTGATTCACCACGCAACATGGCGGCCATGGCCGAGAAGATGTCTGGCGGCCGTTTGCAAATCACTATCGATTCGGCCAACAAGCACAAATCGCCTTTAGGCGTGTTTGATATGGTGCGCGCTGGTCAATACGACATGGGCCACTCTGCGTCTTATTATTGGAAAGGCAAGGTTCCGGCAACCATGTTCTTTACCACCATGCCATTTGGTATGACTGCGCCTGAACAATACGCATGGTTCTACTACGGCGGCGGTATGGAATTGATGGAAAAAGTGTATAGCGAATACAACCTAATGAGCTTCCCTGGTGGTAACACCGGTATGCAAATGGGCGGCTGGTTCCAAAAAGAAATCAATACCGTTGATGACCTTAAAGGCTTAAAAATGCGCATTCCAGGTTTTGCTGGCGAGGTATTAGCAGAGCTTGGCGCGAAACCAACCAACATTCCACCGGGCGAAATGTACACCGCACTTGAGCGCAGAACTATCGATGCCTTGGAATGGGTTGGTCCGTCTTTGGATTTGCGTATGGGCTTCCATAAAATTGCGCCCTACTACTACACTGGCTGGCACGAACCTGCGACCGAATTACAGTTTTTAATCAACAAGCGCTCTTGGGATCGCTTGCCAGAAGATCTGCAAGAAATTCTTCGCGTCTCTATGCGCGCAGCGTCTTACGAAATGTATATTCAGTCTTACCACGAATCTGCTGAAAACCTAGCGGTTATCGATAAAGATTATCCTAACGTGCAAATTAAGAGCTTCCCACCAGAAGTCATTGAAGCGGTACGCGGTGCAAACACCAAGCTTTTAACGGAATACACTGAAAAAGATCCTTTAATTAAAGAGATTTTAGATTCACAAGCGCAGTACCTGAAAAAAGCACGCCACTGGACCGATGTATCTGACAAAGCTTACTTAAATACTATTGCTAACTAATTTCTAAGTCTTTATCGAGATTTTATCAAAATAACCTCTGATTAATTTACGGACGAATTATTCAGAGGTTGTCAAATGAGTTCATACTCTGTTGTTTTAAACCTGTTACAACACTTTCTTTTATTGGAGTGGTTATGTTAATTGCTGCCGAAAAAGCATTGAACGGATTTTCAGAAGTGCTTGGAAAAATTGCAGCCGTTTTATTTTTGTTAATGCTGGTAAACGTTTTTTACGACGTTTTAATGCGTTACGTTTTTAATGACGTATCCATTGGCATGCAAGAAATGGAATGGCATCTCTTCTCATCGATGTTTATGTTAGCGATTCCCTATACATTAAAAGCCGATGGTCACGTTCGTGTTGATTTAATTTTTGAACGCCTATCTACAAAATGGCAATGCTTTATCGATATTTTTGGCGGAGTCATCTTACTTATTCCTTTTTGTGTATTTGTTGGTTATTACGGCATTGATTTTACCAAAGAGTCTTTCGAACTCGGCGAAGGTTCGGGCGACCCAGGTGGTTTACCGTATCGATTTATCATCAAAGGTGTTATCCCGTTTGCTTTCTTTGCAACCGCAATTTCAGGGTTAGGACTCGTCGTGTCGCGCATCAACGAATTGCGCGGTATTAAGCACGATCACAATAAGCAGGTGTCGCTATGATCGGAATTATCATGTTCGTTGTCGCCCTGCTGTTATTGCTGTTTGGCTTTCCGGTAGCGTTTACCTTTGGCGGCGTTGCCTTAATTTTTGGCGTATTAGCCGAAGGCCCAGACATTTTTGCCTTTATGCCATTTCGCGTGCAAAGCATCATGGAAAACGTGGTGTTAATGGCAGTGCCTTTATTTATTTTCATGGGTATTGTTCTGCAAAAAACGAAACTCGCAGAACAGCTTCTTGAATCTATGGGTAAGCTTTTTGGTGGCGTGCGCGGTGGGCTAGCCATTTCAACGGTATTAGTTGGCGCCTTGTTAGCCGCCTCTACAGGTGTTGTTGGTGCTTCGGTTGTGGCAATGGGTTTAATTTCTTTGCCGGTAATGCTCAAGTATAACTACGACAAATCACTTGCCTGCGGCACTATTTGTGCGTCAGGCACTCTTGGTCAGATTATCCCACCATCAATTATTTTAATTATTTTAGGCGATGTATTGGGTATTCCCGTTGGCGATCTTTTCCAAGCTGCCGTTGGCCCGGGTTTGTTATTAATTGGTGTTTATGTTGTATACATTCTTATCTACACCTATTTAAAACCAGAATCTGCACCGGCGCTTCCTGTTGATGAAAATATCAATAAACGACAAGAATACTTCAACGCGCTAAAAGCTATTGTTCCACCGCTTGCACTTATTTTAGTGGTTTTAGGTTCTATCTTCGCTGGTGTTGCAACACCAACGGAATCTTCGGCATTAGGTGGTATTGGTGCTGTTGTTTTGGCCGCAATTTACGGACAATTTAGTTTTAAAATGCTAATGGATTCGGCCTTAGAAACCGTTAAAATTACTGCCATGGTTTTTGCAATTTTGTTAGGTGCGACGGCGTTCTCAATGGCGTTTACCTATACCGGTGGCGATTATATTGTTGAAGAAATTCTAACAAATTTACCGGGCGGTGCGACTGGCTTCTTAATTTTGTCGATGTTAGCGATTTTGATATTAGGGTTTTTCATCGATTTTGTTGAAATCAGTTTTATTATTGTACCGATTCTTGCACCGGTAGCAGATGCATTGGGCATTGCACCCGTGTGGTTTGCCATTCTAATTGCCATGAACTTGCAAACATCATTCTTAACACCGCCATTTGGTTTTGCCTTGTTCTATTTAAAAGGTGTGGCACCACCAGAAGTAAAAACCACCGAAATTTACAAAGGTATTGTGCCCTTTATTTTAATGCAAATAGCCGTACTTATTAGCATTATGTTATTTCCAGGCCTTTATGGATTGTTATAGAGATTTTTGTAAACTCACTACAAATATCGCTACTAAATACAAAAAATACTTTTAAATAACGCGCAATTTCATACCTTTCTTTTTGTCTTTATCTTTCCTGAAACTTGCCTCTACTCTTTTGAGTAGAGGTTTTTTTGCGTCTAAATATTCAAAACCCGCCTTAATTTAAACACCCGTTTAATATTTAATAACCCTTCTATTCACTAAAGCAAAATATTCAAATTATTCGATCTAAACACCACTCAAGACTTCTTTGTGTTCTGAAAAAAACGCCACTATAACTTTTGAGACACTCTTTCTTATGTAGCTGAAAAAATTGATGAATCAGTGTTTTCTTATCAAAAAATTAGTGAAAAATAATACGGTTAAAAACTTTGGCATAAGCTTTCGCTGCCGATACAAGCAACTGTACAAATATTTATACGCGTCTTTTTAGTAAAAACTAATAATTTAGGAATGTAAAAAGTAGGTGGTTCCAAGTTTACACTGGTTACTGTCACTACATATACATAGAAGTAATTAGCACCCAGAGCACAACTTAAGAACTCTACTATACTGATGACACCAACGATTTAATCTCAATCTAGCTGCCTTAAATTATGAAATTTCATTCTATTCAAGTCACAATCGCTGTAATTGGTGCCCTTTGTTTAGTTGCTACATCGGCAACATTAGTGACATCTGGGGTTATAACATCAAAATCCACACAAAAATTGGTATCTGATCAAGTTGAAGAACAAGTCAACTCGATAACCTTGCAAAATCTTCAGAACTTATCTGGACGTTATGCAAAAGAAGTGGGCTCCAGTTTTGATCTTGCTTTCGACGCCGCCAGATCAATGGCGATATCATTTTCGTCGGCGTTATCAAGTGAGGGCGAAGTTGGATCCATTAATTTATCGCGAGATTATGTCAATGATGTCTTGCTTAATAATTTGATCTTTAACGAAGGTTTTAACGGCACCTATTCTTGTTGGGAACCGAATGCTCTCGACGGTAATGACAATCAATTTAAATTAGGTTCTTTGTTTCAAACAACCTCAGAAGGCAACAATCCCGAGTCGGGCCGTTTCACGCCTTATTGGACACGCTCCAAAGATGGAAATATTGGCGTGCAACCATTGGTTGAATACGACAGCGAAGAAAACCACCCCAACGGCGTACCCAAAGGTGGCTGGTATCAGGGACCTAAAGCCAACCGTTTAGAAAGTATTCTTGGTCCCCTACCTTATGTGGTGCAAGGCGAACAAGTTTGGCTGGCAACCATGTCGGTACCAATTGTGATTGACGATCGGTTTTTAGGTGTCGTAGGTGCCGATTACAATCTTGACTTTGTGCAGCGAATCGCCGAACAGGTTGATGCCAAATTATTTTCTGGAGCCGGACAAGTCGCTATTATCAGTGAAAAAGGATTATTGATCGCCGATAGTGAACATCCAGAATTAATCGGTAGCTCATCGCAAGAATTATTTAAAAGTAATTATCAAAAAGTTCTTGAAACCATTAAATCGGGCAAAGAGTGGATCGAATCTAACAAAGGCACCGGCCATATCACGGCTTTATCTCCCATTACCATGGGGAGATCACAAACCTCTTGGTCGATCATGCTGAAAATTAACGAAAACATTGTATTAGCCAATGCTGAAAAACTTCAACAAAGTATTGTTGAAGAAAATAATTCGGCGACTTTCAAGCAAATTGCTGTCAGCATTATTATTTCTATTATTGCGCTAATTGCTCTTTGGATTGCCGCAAGATCCATTGCCAAACCCATTAAGCGAGCCGTAGATTTGGCAAAAACCATCGGCTCTGGCGATTTATCGAAACGTCTAAACTACGACGCGGTAGATGAAATTGGTCAGCTCTCAAATGCCTTAGATAGCATGGCTGACAGTCTGCAAAAACAAGTAGAAGTTGCCGAGCGCATTTCAAAAGGTGACCTTACCCAGGATGTTCAACTGGTTTCTAACCGCGATCAATTAGGCTTAGCCTTGCAACGCATGGTTGCTAATCTCAATGAACTGGTCACCCAAGTTCAGCAAAATGCTGCCTATATCCAACAAGATGCCGGTCAGGTTGCAACGCTTGCTAGCGATATGTCAGAGGGCGTAGCCAGCTCTGCGGCTTCAACATCGGAAATTAGCTCAACCATTACCGATATGGCAAGACAGATCTCCGAAACTTCGAAAAATGCCGAGCGCACCAAACAACTCTCTTTAGCGTCCGAGAAAACCGCTAAGGATGGTAACGAATTAATGTCTGGCTTAAAAAGTGCCATGGCAGAAGTTGAAGCTTCAGGCAAAGAAATTACCAATATCATTCGAGCCATTGAAGACATTGCCGAGCAAACCAATTTACTCGCACTAAACGCTGCCATTGAGGCCGCCCGTGCCGGTGAGGCGGGTCGAGGTTTCTCGGTAGTGGCTGACGAAGTACGAAGTTTGGCCGCCCGCAGTTCTGAAGCCGCCAAGAGAACCGCTGAATTAATTCAGCAGTCGAGCAACCGTACGGTGCGCAGCATTGATTTAACCGATCAAACCTCGGCAGCGTTAGAAGAAATTGTAACCAGTGTGGTTGAGGTGTCGTCGCTGGTTGCCGATATTGCAAATGCATCCAGTGAACAAGCTCGCGCTATCGACCAAGTCAATGACGGTGTTACGCAAATCGATTCAACCACACAAAGTAACCGCGAAGGCGCCGAACAATGTGCTCGATCAGCGGATAAATTAATGTCACTCTCGGAAGACCTAAACAGTTTGGTTGGTCGATTCTCAGTAAAATAAGATCTATCGGCTGTAGATGGCACACTTAATCTACAGCCGATTTTTATTCATAATACAATTAAGGAAACTCTGCTAATACTACACCACGGTTTCACGCCTTTCTTACAATATCTTCTCGTCTTAAAATGGCTTTAAAGGCCTGCCATAAATTGTAATTTTTATTCAATCCGCACCAAAATTTTAATCGTTATTCCCACAAACAAGTTGCTAGTGTTCATATCAAGATAGGCGTCTTATACTGGCTATTCGTTCTATTTGTTAGCAAACTATTATGTTTAACCTACAGATTTCATTAAAAACGAAGATATTGCTATTAACAATTCTACCGTTAATAGCTCTGTCGGGAACCATTAGTTGGATGTACCAACAACAAGCCAAAAGCCTCTCACAACAGCAGGCGGCAATTTTTGAAGAAACATTATTGGAAGAAAAAAGAGCAGCGCTAAAAGATTATGTTGCCCTGGCCATGAATTCTATTACACCCATTCTCGAAGCATTTAAATCAGGTTTGGAGCCGTCGCTGGCGCAATATCAGGTAAAACAAATCATTCGCGGCTTAAGCTACGGAACCGACGGATACTTTTTTATTTACGATGAAAACGGTACCAATCTAGTTCACCCCACGCAACCGGAACTTGAAAACCGAAATTTAATAAGATTTCAAGACGAAAGCGGTCAGTATGTTATTCGCGAATTATTACGAGTCGCACAAAAAGGCGGTGGATTTCACAAATATATTTGGCAAAAACCCACCTTAAATTCCGAACGCCATAAATTAAGTTATGTGGTTATGATTCCCGAATGGAACTGGATGATTGGAACGGGTTTATACGTTGATAACATCACCGAAGAAATTACCACCATGGAGGCCAAGGTCTCAGGCAACGTTCGCAGCAGTTTTTTAGCGGCCACGCTATTATTAATAATCACCCTTGCTCTAGTGATTATTATCGTTATTGGTGTGAATATGCACACCGCACAACTGGCCGATCAACGCCTACAAGAATTAACCAGTCGTTTCGTTACTTTTCAAGTAATACAACGCCGAGGTTTTGCGCGAGATCTGCACGATGGCATTAACCAACTTTTAGTATCGACAAAACTTTGGCTCAATATGGTGGAAAAAAAATGGGGCCAAGAAAACGCTCTTGATCTGTTAAAAAAAGCCGAAGATCAATTAAATATTGCCATCCAAGAGGTTCGAAGAATATCGCACAGTCTACGCCCCATGTTGCTCGATGATCTCGGGCTAGAAACCGCGCTGCACGAATTATTGGATGAGTTTGAAGAACAAACCGAAATACCCGTTAATCGTCGCATTCACCTACCCAAAGGCGCCTTACCAGACGCTTTAGAAATTACCATTTATCGCGTCGTGCAAGAAGCCATTACTAATGTGCGAAAACACGCTCAAGCAACTCAACTTACACTCAGCATTACCACCTCAACGCAATCCATCAGCTTAAAATTGGGTGATAATGGCAACGGCTTTTCTCCCGAAGAAGATTCAAAAGGTATTGGTTTAATGAACATGCGTGAACGGGTTGAATTGTTAGGCGGTAAATTCAGTGTTTCTAGTCGAAAAGAAGGTGGTACACTGGTTAAAGCCTTGTTTGAATTGAACCCAAAAGGTTTGAATAAAACCAACGATTTAGCACAATTATAGGAAACTCTGATTAACCTCTAGAGTTTCCAGCGACACAAGGATGTGTCGCCAATTTCAAGAACCGTAAGTGATTGAAATTGTGAAGAAATTGGAAATCGCATTTTCAATTTCTGTGCTCTGATTAAATCATGGAGGAGTTAATCAGAGCTTCCTATAAGTATTAACAATAGGAATCTCTGATTAACTTAACCCTAATTTAATCAGTAGATTCAATAAATATTTTACGTTAAAAGAATAAATTGCATGAGTATCGACTCTACAGTAACCATCAATCACTCTAAACCAGAAATAAAATTAATTATTGCCGACGACCATCCAATGGTTCGC
>CALMJT010000037.1 GCA_937864365.1 uncultured Alteromonadales bacterium
CAAAAAGCGTGGCCTCCACCGGACGCGCTAACGCGCGCCGCAAAGCAAAGCGTTAGATTTTTAGGAAATATTGTGCCAGTAACCATACAAGAAAAAATGAGTTGGGTTCCTTTTCAGTTAGAGCTTATGTATGAAAAGGAGAATCTAGGTATTGGCACTGCCTTCGCCTATGAATTGAATGGCCAAACATACCTAATCACTAATTGGCATAATGTTTCAGGAAGACATCCTGAGACTATGAAGGCAATACACAAAGATCTCGCTTTACCTAATAAATTGTTATTGCATTATCCAGTGGATTTCAACAACGATAAAAACTTACCGGATGCCGAATCCAAAGTTGGTTGGAGTAGTTTTGAATTAAATTTATACGAAGATGATCTTCCGGTTTGGTATGAACACCCAGAGCATGGCCATAATGTTGACGCTATAGCAATTCCATTTGGAATAAGTGCAAGCATGCTAAAGCCTGCAAATGCAAGCGAACTTGATTTAACCAAGATTACGTTAAGGCCTAGCTTAGATGTCTTTGTGCTAGGTTATCCTAGAGGCATGACGGGCGGAGCCAAACTCCCTATTTGGAAACGCGGAAGTATCGCGTCGGAGCCAGAAATTGATTTAGATAAATTACCCAAATTCTTCATTGATACTGCGACAAGAGAAGGTATGTCTGGCTCGCCGGTTTATGCGCAACAAAGTGGCTACATAGTTCCTGAAGGATGTGTTGGGCCAAAAGATGCAATATTTGGAGAAGCTAGAAGGTTCGCCGGTATTTATTCTGGTAGAGTTGGTGATGATAATTTCAAAGCGCAGCTCGGTATAGTTTGGAAAGAGTCAGCAATTACTGAAATAATACTCGGTGAAAAGAAGGGAGTATCATCGTTTGAAATCTAACAAGCGCATGTTGCCGGACTGGTTTTCCGCTGCGCTCCAAACCAGCCGCAAATGCGAGCGTTAGAACTGTTCCGGGGTTTTATCAGTAGTAAATATTAGGTGCTAGCTAAGCTGAAAGTTCTCGTTCTTGGTGGCTGAAAATACGGTGCTAAATGTTAGTAGCCAAAAATCGTGGCAGCCAATTTTTAGTAAAAAGTAGGTTCGTGTTGGGTAGTTTTTCTCTTCGTTGTTTCAATTAGTAAGTGGCTGCGTAAGGCAGAGCAGTTTCGTTCTTCGTAGCTGAAATTAGCAAACTTGGTCGCAGAAAGTAAGGTAACTCAAATGTTTGGTAGTACACTTTTAACACCGAAAAACACCTACTTTCGTGGTTGTTCTAACAAGTTGCTCTTATTCGTTCCGGCCACAAAAGGCGTGGCCTTCACCGGACGCGCTAACGCGCGCCGCAAAGCAAAACGTTAGAACTACTCAGTGGTTTTATTAGTGGTAAATTTTAGGTGTTACGTAAACTGAAAGCTCTTGTTCTTGGTACTTTCAAGTAAAGTGCAAAATCTTAACAGCTACAAAATCGTGGCAGCCAATTTTTGGTAGAAAGTAGGTTTATGTTGGGCAGTTTTGCTCTTCGTGGTTTCAATTAGCAAAGTGGTTGAGTAAAGTCGGGTGGTTTCGTTTTTCGTGGCTGAAATTGGCAAACTTGGTTGTAGAAAGTAAGGTGGCTCAAATGTTTAGTGGTACGCCTTTAGCGCTGCAAAATAGCTATTTTTGTACTTGTTCTAACAAGTTGCTCTTATTCGTTCCGGCCACAAAAGGCGTGGCCTCCACCGGACGCGCTAACGCGCGCCGCAAAGCAAAACGTTAGAACCTCTCTGGGGTTTTATAAGTGGTAAATTTTAGGTGTTACGTAAACTGAAAGTTCTTATTCTTGGTGCTTTCA
>CALMJT010000038.1 GCA_937864365.1 uncultured Alteromonadales bacterium
TTTTCCAACGTACTTTTTCAAAAATAATCATTAGGCAATCTCAAAGTTTTGTGCTTCAACGTACAGTCCACGCATAATAGACTTCATCTTATCTTTATCCAAGTCTGTCTCTACGTTTTCAACATATGAATCTAGAAGTTCTGTAGTATCTTCAATAGAGATACCATCATCAGCTACATTAGCACCGACAAATTCATCAAAGGTCTCAGCGATCTTAAGATCATGAACACCAATTTGGTTTACCCTATCAATGAATCGATCAAAGGTAAACGCATCAGACTTATTGACAACAACTAGTTTAATAAATTTATTTTTTAAGTTATCAATGCTAATAGTATTATAATCTGTTTTTGAATCGTCGTAAAGGACTTTTTCAAACATAGTCAATGGATTATACACCGCAGTCATTTCACGTGTCTTAGTATCAAACACATGGAAATACTTTGGATCATGAGCATCTGCCCATGTAAACTCCATTTGAGATCCTAAGTATGTAATATTGCCTTGAGTTGACTTAGTATGGAAATGACCCGACCAGACATGTTCAAATCTAGAAAATAATGAAGCGTTCATACCATGAGTATTTTGAACGCCCTTCATCATGTCAAATCCAACTAGTTCAAGGTGAGCACCTAGAAAATCTGCTTTACAGTTTTCAATAAACTTAACGGATTCAGCATAGTTCTCATTATTGATCCAAGGGACTAGAGCGATCTTACAATCATCATAGTCCATTACTGTTGGTTCCATTACAATATTAACCTCATTCATGTAATGACCAAGCAATTCCTTTAAAGAACACAATTCATTGGTATTCTTATAATAGACATCATGGTTGCCCGGAATAATGTCCATAGTAATACCATATTCGCGTAGCTTTTCTAAGAAATGAATTCTATTCTCATTCAATGCGCGAAAGTTAACATACTTGCGATGATCATAATAATCACCCAAGTGAATAATAGTCTTCACATCATTCTCAATGAGATATGGAAAGAATACTTCTGTATAGAATTTGTTTTGATAATCAATAAAGATATCTGATGAATTACGAACACCGCAATGAGTATCGTTGAGAAAAGCAATCTTCATTATTCACCCATAAAAAGTTCAAGACCATTCTTTTTAATATCAATGGCTTTATCTTTTTCTTGCTTTGCAAACTCTTTAACTGAGTTATCAAAGCCACGTACTCGATCGATACGATCTCGTAGATCATCAACGAACATACGTTCAATGGAATGATATTCACCGGCATCTTCACCATCATAGTGCATAAAGTTTTCAATGCCAGCAGACTCAATGAATTTAAATTTCAAGTCTTGCTGTTTTTTCTCTTTAGCAATTCGACGTAGGAATGCATAATAACAAATTTGAGTAAAGTACGCGAACGCGTTGGGAGTCCCAGTCCGAGTAGCTGCTTCAATATCATAATTGAGAATAGCCTTTAGACAATTTTCAACTGCATCCATTACCATTTCTTCGCGATAAGTATAGCGAATAAAATTAGACTTGTGAGACAAGCCTTCGGCGATCTTTAAGAAGCATTCCGCAATATAGTTGGTAACTTTGGGGATTGGTTGATTATTGGCCGTAGCTTGTTCAACCTGTTTGACGTATGCAACAACTTCCAATGAGAATTGTTTGTTGTTCACATAGTGTGGCTTTGTGGTTTTATCCATAACATACTCCTAGTATATCTTACTATGATTATTATATCACAGTTCAAGGAAAAAGTAAATCAAAAAATATTTCACCAGACCTATTTACAACTTCACATATTTGTGATATAATATTAGAGTACCGGTGAGAGAGGGGGAATAGACTATTTAATGAAGAACTCTATCTTTAGGAAAGTCTTTATCAAATTCATCTAGATCAATATCGGAATCATTCGAATCGATATCTACGTACTGAGCAGGTTTATCTTCTTTATTCATCTCTTGAAGACAGAACTCAATGTACATCTCTTTAATGTCAGAAGTAATTTCACATTGAGCAACGATGTGATGAGCTGACACATAAGCCATATTGTTCTTTGACATAGGCATATATGGACTCATATAATATACTTCTTTCTTATTAACCAAATGAGAATTAATCAACACTGGTCTTTCCAAAACAACCAATGCGCCATTCTTATCTATAGAATTAATAAGACCGATGATATCGTCACCGGAGGTGAGTTTCAGTTGTTTGATGTTTAGTGTATCGTATTCTTCCAAACTTGTCATATGTTGATCTCATAAATTTTATAACTAAACTTCTCTTTAGTATATATCTTTATTCTTTCGGCCGCATGTTCTAGCGTATAATTCTTTCTACCTTTCCAATGCAAATCATCAGCGATATCATAAAGCTGAGCATGACGTCCATCATCAGATTTCCGGAGTCCTCGCCCAATTGATTGGAGAATCTTAATTTGTGACTTAGACGGAGAAGCAAATATGATGTTATGAAGGTTACGAATGTTAATACCAGTTGAAAATGTGCCGAGGGATGCAACAATAATAGCGTTCTTTTCTTGTTCAGTAATTTTACGAACTTGTTCTCGGGTATCTGTATCCACTTCGCCGGAAACAAAAAATATTTTACGACGAGCATGCGCAGCCTCTTTGATCATATTATATAAAGGCTTACCATGCTTTTCAACATATTGAAATAGCACAAGGGTATTACCATCTTGGTCTAGCGCTAGATTAGTAATAAACTTATTACGCTTATCATGAGCAACGATATAATCAACTTCTTCTTGATATTTTCTCTTGCCCCAAGCCTTACGAACTTCTTCAGAATATTTAAGTAAAAGAATAGAAATTTTTAGATCAGACAAAGAGCCTTCATCCATCAATTTCTTTGTTGTAGTTACATAAAACGCAGGACCAAATAAACCTTCCAAAACAAGTTTATGTGTTTGAGTTCCATCTAATGTACCGGTAGTACCAAAGCGATATTCGGCATCTCTAAGGTTAGTTAGAATTGTTGTCAGAGATTTAGCTTTAAAGTTGTGTGCTTCATCTCCAATCACCATGCCAAATTGTTCAAACCATTTAGCCGGCATCTTATAAATCGATTGCCATGTAGAAATAATGATTCGTTGAGATACCATCTTTTCTTTACCAGAATAGATTCTATGGCATTCATTCTCAGAATCAAAGGTATCATCATAAGTAGCATAGTCAGCAAAGTCGGCGTACATCTGCTGAACCAACGACGTGGTGGGTACAATAATCAATACGCGTTTATCTTTATTTTCAAGATACCAACGCATCAAAGAATAGATGATTAGTGATTTACCAGAAGCGGTAGGCGATACTAATAAAGCAGACTTATTTTTAAGCCCATGCTCAATAGCTTGTAATTGATAATCACGTGGTTCAATTTTATCTCCACGTGATGATAGATTTAACTTAGAAATAAATGATAAATCGACTGGTGTTTCAGTTCCAGGCATTCCATAATAGTTATCATGGATAGTCTCAATGCGATAATCTCGACCTTCTACTGAAGCAAACTCTTGAATGTATTTAAATAGCCCAGCATAAATTTCACGAGTGCGAGAATCAAAAAGACGAATTTTTCCGTCCCACATCTTATTCTTATATGCTGGCATAAATTTATATCCAGGCACAAAGAATGTAAAGAAGTCAGACAGCTCATTCGCTACTGATGGAGGGCAATCCACTTGTAGGAATGCGTGATTCTTCTTTTTGATCTTTAATATATCCATAACTACTGCCAATTATCCAAAGATTAATTGGTGGAAATTTTATGTCAGGCCAAATTAAACTCCCGACGTAAACTTCCTCCAATCGATCATGTTTTTGATTGTTTGATGACGCCATTTAACGCTTTGCATTATTTCATCTAAAGTATCTATAACGGTTTTAAGGTACTCAATCTGAGTATTGGATTTTACGATATCGGGATCAGTATTATAGTAATGATCCATTTCGCCCTTGAGTGGTTTGACCAATCCATTAAATGGATCATAGTCCCATCCTCGAGCATCCATTTCTTCACGACTCATCTTGCCATTGTACCAAAGCCATTTATCCTTTAGCAATAGTTGAAGATCAGCCTCACGTCGCTTCAATTGAAGCTTAGAGGTCATAAGTAATTCTAGGTATTTCGCGTGAAGCCGCGCAGATTGTTTTGATGCATCATCGAGATTCATCTCATCGATATCAGCATCTTTCTTCCACATTTCAAAAATCGTTTCAATGTTCAGCATAATAAACTCCAAATGGGTATAGTTATACCCCTATTATATCACAAATTACAGGAATTTGAAATAGTGATATTCAAAGGTCACGGAAGCAACCAAATAGTTAGTATCAGTAATAGTAGTGTCAAAGGGAAGAGAACTGAGGTTAACGGGGAAAGCATTAACAAACTTGATTTCTTTAGCTACGTTTGAGTGAGATGACATAATTTGAAGAGTCATATCACGAAATTTACCTTGGTTTGTTGCATCGTCTTGAGTAACTAATCCAAGCATCCAATCGTGAATTTCAATATAATTGGTAAGGTATTCATCAACTAAGAATGTAAGTTCAAATGGATTGTAGGTAATAGAATCCGGTGTCATGGCAATATTACGTTGAGGAGCTCGGAAGTTCTGAGTACCTGCCATGCTAATATCAGGCAGCGCAATAGTTTGAACCGCGTATTCAACGTTAGGGTATTTCAATTTATCAATAGCCAAACGAAAACTTACACCATTAGCAAATGACATTGCTGGTTTAAGAGTTGATGTTTGCTCTACATTAAAATTATTTGTAATTTCATACGGCATAATAGATCTCTCGTCTATGGGTTATACCATTATTTATAAAGAAAAAAAGAGGGACCGAAGTCCCTCTTTTAATTAGTTAACCCCGAAGGATTAAGCCGAACCAAGGATGTTGTCAACCTTGAAGATGCGGTAGTACTGGTTAGAACGAGCTGCACCAGTGTCGTTACCAGGAGCTGCACCAACGAATGGGTTAGCAACCATACCGTAACGAGTCTTGAAGCCAATTTTTGGCTGGAAGGTTTGCTCGCCAACTGCACGAACCATAGTCAGAGGAACGTATGGGCAGTAGAACAAGCCAGCATCGTAAGGAGAAGTGCCCTTATAGCCAACGGTAACGTAGTTAACGGTAGCATATGGATCGATATAAACCTTAGTACGACCATTCAGAACACCAGCGAAAGTGTTGCCGGTATCGTCAACGTTCAGGTTAGTAGAAAGAGCTGGGGTGTAATCCAACATACCAGCAGCAACTAGAGCTGCAGCAACATCAGAAGAAACCAGGATAAAGTTGCCTTTACCACGACGTGTTTCTTTAGCGATGACGTTAGATTCACGCTCGATCTGAACCAACAGACCTTTGTACTTCTCAACAGACCAACGGCCATCAGCATCGGTATCCAGATCGAATACACCAGCAGTTGTCAGGTCAGATTGTTGAGCGCCAAGCTTGGCTTTAGCGTTGATAGTGCGAACAACTTCGCGGTTGATTTCAGCAAGAATTTCGGCTGACAGGATGTTAGCCAATTCGCCTTCGGCGTCCAGACCGTGAACTGCTTTCAGGTCTTGGGCGAGTTCCATAGTGTACTCAGCCTTCAGAGCGCGTGACTTAGCAGTAACGGTAGCCTTTTCAATGCTGAAAGCCATTTGGCCGAAAGCATTGTCAGCGGCATCGCCAAGAGCTTCTGCTTGAGCAGTAGTCATACCACCACCGGTAGTAGTACCAACAGCGAATGGATCGGTACCAGAATGAGCACCGTTAAGAGCAGTAGCAGTAGCACCGTCGAAAGAAGAAGAAGAGAAACCAGTGTCAGCTTCGTTGAACAGAGCTTCAGCACCATTCTGAGCAGTGTAGCGAGACTTCATAGCGAAGATCAGGCCAGTAGGACCACTCATTGGCTGAACGCCAGCCAGATCATAAGCGATCAGGTTAGGCATAGCACGACGAACCAACGAAATCAGGATAGGATCCCAGTTGGAAACACCAGCGCCAGTTGCGTTAGCAGGAGCAGCTTCAGTCATATACTGTTGCTGTGCGCGCTCTTCGCGAAGGGCCTTCTCGGTATTCTCAAGAAGAGTTGCTGTAACAGCCTTACGGTAGCTGTCTTTGAATTGAGGAGCCTCAGAGGCTTCCAGAACTGGAGACCATTTCTCCATTAGTTTTTCTGCGTTAAACATTTGTAAATTCTCCTATGAATTACTTAGACGTTTTCTTAAGTGCTTTGAGGTACTGTTCCATAATTGGAGATACAGTTACTTCTTCTTCTTGATCAGAAGATGCCTCTTCAGCGATGATTTCAGCTTTTGCTTCCTTGAAGTATGATTCCTTGATAGTAGCAACTTTCTTAGTGAAAGTTTCTTCGGTATCAAAGTCAATACCTTCAGTTAGCGATTTTAGCTTTTCAGCTTGTGCTTCTGAAAGACCAGTAGCGGATTCGCGAATAATAGCATCACGCTTAAGAGACTTTACAGACTCAGCAAGTTTGATACCGGATTCGATCGATTCGTTAAGCTTCTCTTCGAGTTCTTCAGCCTTAGCAGACAACTGGTCAACCAGGTCAACTTTCGACTCAGGAACTTCGATATAGTTCTCAACAAATACACCATGGAGAGCTTTCATAAAGTTCTCAGCGATTTCGGTACGAAGACCGTTTTCGATAGCAACTTTATTGCTTTCCATCCACTGTTCTACAACGTAGCTCAGGTAGCCATCAACTTTTTCAACGAGATCTTTTTGGACACGCTGTGTTTCTTCAGCCAGCTCTTCAGCATATTGCTCTTCAAGACGTGTAACGTGCTCGGAAAGCTTAGACTTAAGTGCTGCTTCAAAAATGATAGAAGCTTTATCCTTGAATCCCTCAGATAAAGTAGCTTCTGATTCAACTAGAGCTTTCAGGTCTTCGTCGAAAGTGCCTTCGGCAATAGCTTCTTCAGATGTTTCGGAACCTTCGTGCATAGATTTAAATGCAGCTTCAAGTTCTTCTTTCTTCATCTTCGACATTTTGCTATACATAGCGTTGATCATGCCAGCCTTAGTCTTAGGTGCTGATGCTTGTGCTGGTGCTGATTTTTTAATTGCAGCAACAGTAGCATCGGCAGCCTTTTGACCATCTTTGGTCTCGTCAGCGCCTTCTACCAGCTCCTCGTCAGAAACTTCAACGTCTTCAACGAGTTCATCCTGGAGGTCTAGCTCAACGTCTTGATTTTTAATATCAGACATATTTTACTCCCTAATGAGTTAAAGTTTTGAGAGGAAATCTTTAAAGACCTTCATCTGTGTTTCAGCAAGCTGTTTAGATGAAGCTCTTTTGATCTCAGTCTCGAACTGTTCAATTTCTTGTGCTTTTAAAATACCATTGTCCCACACCCATTCTACGCCTTCCATGATTCCATTTACGAAAGCGTCATGAGCTGAAGGATCCTGGACAATATCAACTGTTGCTAGAATGAAATCTTCATTCACGTAGTTAACACCACCCTTAGACACAAGACTACCCATACCACGACTAGAAACACCTAGCTGAACGCCACCTTCCATCAAACCTTTTACGATTTGACCCATAGGAGTATTCAGAATAAGTGCTTTGCCCATAATATTATTGCCTTCCCAACGAAGGTCAGTAATACGATGAGATACTTTATCCAAATTAATGGTAGGACCTTCTGGGTGATTCAACTCACCAACGGCTCTACCTTTGGAAACCTGTTCCGTAACATATTTATCAACAGCTTTTTCCATAATAGCTTTTGGATAAACACGTCCGTTACGATTCTTTTGGTCGGCTTGCATGAAGATACCTTCGATGGCATATTGCTTTTTGCCATCTTTATCTTCTGTAATGAACTGTAGATCATTTTCTACAAATTCTGTAATAAGCTTCATGCTTTATTTCCCTATTAGTTTAACAAAGTCATTAATTGCCGATTCAGCTTCTTTTGCCGTATTGAACTGATCTAACATATCGCCATCAATATAGCTAATAAATTTAGATCCCTTCTTACTTATAACTGCTTCGAACTTATCTTTGCCGACCTTAAATTGTTTAATTATTTTTTCGCCTGATGAAGGTTTGTAAGCTTCATTCAGATTCGCTTCCCGAAACTGCTTGAATGTCCTCATCTTCTTCAGACTCCTGTTCTACATGATCGCTGAACATATGTTGAGCGATATCTACTTTTCGAGCATCAAGAGCATCATTGATCTTGTCACTCATAATATTTGCAAAAATATCAGAGGCACCAGCTTTATCAGAATTCTGAAGTGCTGTAACCAAATCAAAAACTTTATTATCTTCCATATTATAAAATCCTCTTGTTTTTAAATATTTATAAAAAATTAAATCCCGTCTTCATCCTCAGGATCTGGTTCTTCAACTCGCTCTTTATCAATTTCTTTCTTAATCTCATCGATAGCTTCATCATCAAGGCCAAGAACATTCTTACGAACCCAGTTCTTGGAATAGTAGATACCAACATAATCTTTAAGAAGATCGAGTGTACCTAGTTTTTCTCTTAGAAGTTCTGCATTCTTAAGTTCTGCAAAGTGAGTATCTTGTAAGAAGTCAAAGTTAATATTATCACGAATTTCCATCCATTCTTCTTCAGTCACAATACCTTTAAGGATAAGTTGGGTCTTAAGAAGATCTACGAATAGGAAAGAGAATTTCTTACGAAGACGTGAAATAAACTTTTGGAATTTCAATTCATCGCGAGTAATCTCAGAAGAGCGACCTAATGAGAATTGCGCTTCTTGCTCTAAGCGATTAACAGGAACGTTGAGAGACTTGTAGAGCTTTTTCTGGAAATAGACCACGTCGTCAATTTGTCCAAGGTTTTCTCCTCCGGGTAACGTGGTGATTTCGGTGCCTCGGCCACCTTCTCTACGCGGTAACCAGAAGTCTTCAAGCATCGACATGTGTTTACGATCATCTTTAATTTCTCCTGTTGTGGCATCATAGACCAACTTATTACGATAGTTGTTCATGACGGACTTTAGGTATTCTTCAGCCTTACCCTTTGGTAGGTTACCCACATCAATATAGAAAATACGACGTTCAGGAGCACGAGACAATCGATAGATAACCAACGAGTCTTCCATCATACGAAGCTGGTTGGTAGTCTTCATAGCTTTATGTAGGTAGCTAAGAACCTTTTTACGTGTAGGATCCAATACGCCCGAAGGTACGTATGTGATTGCATCCTTAGAAATCTTTAGGCCCTGTTGGGACTTATTCATATTCTTATCTTGGTAGATAAAGAATTCATTGGTATTGATAACTAATCTAGCACCAGTCTTTGGATCTTTTTCTTCCTTAATTTCTTTTACTTTGCGAATATGCAAAGGATCAATAGGACGAAGTTCTAAGATACCACGCTTTGGTTGCTTTTCATCAATAATTTTATGATAATACAAACGACCATCAATGTACCATTTACGGAAGATGTCATGACCATACCAATTCAAGTTAAGCAGCTCGACAATATGTTCAAACTCTTCGGTGATAAGTTTCTTGATACGATCAGGCTGATCTAAGTCATCAAGAACAATTGAAACTGGAGCTGAGTCTTCATCTGAAACAATAGACTCATTAACAATATCTTCAATAGCAGCATCTACTTCAGAGTGTTGAGCAATGTCTCGATACTTCATAATCAGGTCGGCTTCATTCTTGGCATTACCACCTGACATATCCAGGTACTGCCCAAAGAATCCACCCGCATTTACGACGTAGCCAGAACCATCCTCGCTATCTTTAGGGACAAACGATACGCGTTTCTTTTGTTCTTTTTCGTCGTCTTTACGCTTTATTTCGAATCCAAATAGTTCCATTTTTCACTCCGTAATAGATCAAGAGAGAGGAGAATATCTCCTCCCTCTCTACTATTTATTAGCCATTATTAAGAGGTTGTACCGGATTCCCAGTACTGAACCTGCAGTTCAACAGTGAATTCTTCGATCTGGTTTTCAGAATCATAAGAAACTTCAATAGCTGAAACGTTAGTTGGGAAAGTACCACGAAGATCGTAGCGCTTAACAACATCGCCTGCTTTATTCAATTGTTCAACAATCATATCAGCTTGGTAATCAGTTGGATTAGTAAAGCCAGTATTGTTGTTGTGTTGATTGATACCATTCATCCAACGCTCAAATGCATTACGCACAGAGAAGTTGGTGTCATTGATAACAGTGATTGACCAAGGTTCAAAGGTACGATCACCGGCAATCTGCAATTGACGACCACGGAAAGGAATTGTGATCGGTGCAATGATAGAAGCTGGAAGTTGAGCTGCTTTAACCATGAAGGAAGTCAGTTCAACATCTCCCTGGGCATAACCAGGGAAATTAATCGTTGCCTTGAACAAGTTGGCACGTGCACCGCCACCAACCAGTTTTGATTTGAAATCATCTACGCCTAGAATAGCCATAATTTACTCCTTATTGACCAACGATCTCAGAGAACTCAACACCGGTACGAGTAGCGATGAAGTTCAATGTGATAAAGTTAATGGAACGTGCTGGCTTGATGTAGATGTCTGCAACGAAACGGTTCGTATCAATAACCTCACCGGTGTTGTTTGTCTCATCGCAAACAACCAAGAAGTCAGTAATACCACGACGGCCCTTGATATCACGTAGGAATGGTTCTACCAAGTTACGGAATTGAGCACGTGTGAATTCATCATTGAACTCGAACAATTGGAATTTAGAAGCAGTAGCAACTGCTTTTTCCAGAACGATAAACAAACGACGAACGTTGATACGATCGAATGCACTTGGTTTTGCCAAGGCAGTTTTGTCACCAAAGAGGACAGTACCTTCACCTGGGAAAGAAACGATTGGATTAACACGAGCTTTATACAAGTCGTCACGTTCGTTCTTCTTAGGATTAAAAGCAATCTTAGTCACGCCTAGCAATTGACCACGATTCAAACCAGCTGGTGAGAACCATGCATCTGCAACGTTATCGGTATTGGCACATAGGCCAGCAACAGCGCCAGAAGCAGCAACCCAACGATACACGTCATTGTACTTGTCATACACATACAACGCGGTAGAGTCAATAACTGCATAAGAGCTTGAAGTCAGTTGATCTGCCCAAGTGATAACATCTGTAACGGCAGTAGCATTGTTAACTGTATCAGCAATACGTGGAGATACAAATACAACAACGTCTTTACGACCTTCAGCCAAAGCGATAAGAGCGTTAGCATATGTAACACCATCAGCACCAGCTGGAGATTCGCCACCGATAACCAGGTTAATATCTAATGTTTCGCCATCAGCAAATAGACCATACGCAGTGGTAAGTTCACCAACAGTAGGTGCATTGTCATCTGTACCACCAGCTAAGCTAATGTTAATTGCAGAAGTACCAAACGTGAATGCACGGCCAGCTGCGGTCAGACCAGCAGTAGTCATCGTAGATTCATGACCAATGAAGCGAATATAGGCAGAACCATTATTCAGAACTTCACGGTAATAGTTGTTAGTACCATCTTCAGAGCGAGCATCAGAAGCTTGAGAAGCAAATGCAAATGTTTCTAGAACAGAACCAGCAGATCCAGTCCAAGAACCATCTTCATCAACAACAACGATATGAACTTCATCATTTGAACCACCACGAGCGGCAGCATAAGTAGAAGTTCCAGGAGCGCTATCAAACGATCCTTTGTAAGCCCAGTTGTTAAAAGCTGTTGAGTTAGCACCACACATAGAAACTTTCAATGAGTTTCCTAGGGTACCAGGATAACGAGCAACGAATACTTCACCAACGCCGAAAGTGTCGCCAGCGATCAGTGATTCGAAGTGTGAGTCGTTTTTAACCTTTACACCTGTGCCAGAGCCAGTTGAGTTAAGGTTGCCAGTTTCTGCGCGTACTACTCGCAGGGTATTACCATACTGCAAAAATTGTGCAGCAGGCATAAAGTACTTGGCGGTGTTTGTATCAGGTTTTCCAAAAACGTTGACTAAATCTTTTTCCGAACCTACCGTACGAACTTCTCCTACTGGGCCCCACTGGAATGCTCCAGCAATTGCGCCAATGGAAGTAGAAACAGCAGGAACGACGTTAGTCAAGTCAATTTCTTTTACCTGTACACCAGGAGAGACTTGAAATGCCATAGTTTTTCCTCTTCAGTTAAGGTTAATAAGTCGCATAATACGGTGGTTTTCAATATATTTATTTATAAATAAGGGAATTCTAGTAAATCCCCGTATCAATTGATTCCCATACCGTACCTGTAGAATCAACTTCAGTTCTGGGTTCTATTGGCGATTGACCATCATCAACCATTCCAAATGGAACAATATCATCTTCAATAGCCTGCATCTTTTCAAAGTATAACATTTCTTTGAAATTAATGTCAGTCATATTAGAAAAATAGTCCGTTGCCGCGAACCATCCAAATAAAACTAAGTTCATCATTAAGTCATCGTGATTTCCTGCTGACGCTTCATATGAAGAACCATGAGCAACAAATGTTGACATTTCAATGATAGTATCGGCATCAACAATATCAATTCGTTTTTGTTCAATCAAATCTTTGATATTGGAGCAACCAATTCGTTTTACTTTCTTTGTCATTGTGGCCCCAAGAGCACCAGCCTTAAGCATGGATTCTACATACATGTTTTCATACTCAAGGTCATAATATAAACCATTACAGACAACCGAACCCTGATCATTAGATTCAATTACGACGTATGCCTTGTTATAAGTGTTAGCATATTTGTAAATTACATCAGGGAATAGCAGTGGGGAGATCATATTATCTTTAAACACTGCTACTTGTTTAAATGGTCTAGCAGTGATGTCAATAATATTAAACGTAGAATAATCTTGTCCACGCCCCTTTGCTACGTCAACTGCCATAACGTATTCATGATTTTCTTTAGGGCGTTCATATATCTTTACAGACTCTTGTCGAACAAGTGGATCTTGTGCTTTAAGCGCTAATAAGAATTCTGCTGAAATAAGGGTATTACCTGTGCCAAGAAAGTTATTTCCAAATTCTTGGTCAAACTGTAATTCTGAAGTGTTGGCAACAGTTTGTCTTTTCCATTCTTCATCTCGTCCTGGAACGTCCCACCAGTCAACGCGGAATGGTTTAAATTCGTTTGTACTTTGTACAGCGCCTTCCCATAGCTTATGGAAAATATTACCAAGACCATTCGCTGTTGATGTGATAATGACTTTGGTGGATTTACCAGAAGAAACAACTGGATATGTTGAGGTATAGAATTCTGTTGCGTTTTCAACGAAAGCAAATTCGTCAAGGAATAGCAAGTTAACAGACATACCTCGAATAGAAGACCCAGAAGTAGCTGCAGCAATAATCCTTGAATTATTAGAGAATTCAATCGATCCTTTGTTCAGTGCTTTACATCCTGGCTGTAAAAAGAATGGCAGGTTCTCAAGCATGAGCGTTACGCGCGCGAGCATTTCTCGAGCAGTCGATCCTTTGTTAGCAAGGATAGCAATGGTTTGTTCTGGTTTAAAGAGCGCATACCAAAGTAGATATGCAACAGACGAAATGGATTTACCTGACTGACGGCAGGCTAGTACAATTGAAAATCGATTTGAATTGAAGTGAGAGAACATTCTCTCTTGATATGGATATAGATCAAATGGAACTAATCCTTTATCAAGGTGAATAACTTTAAGATATTTTTTAGCAAAGTAAGCTGGATCATGCATGCACTTGACATATTCTTCAAGCTCATGCTGCGTGAATTGGTGCTGAACACCATCACGCTTTACAT
>CALMJT010000039.1 GCA_937864365.1 uncultured Alteromonadales bacterium
CAGGTTCCTCAAGTATTTTATTTCTCTAGAAATGGAATTCACAGAATTATCAGCTGCATCTGTTGTATAATCGTCTAATAATAATGGTTACTCTTGCTGATTTTAATGAACAAGTTGTTGTTCTAAAGATGGTTATTTAAAAGGCTGTTAATCAAAAAATGGTTGTTAATCCAAAAGTCGGTCTATAAAGATCTTCCGGTTAAATTATCTAACGATTGACCAGAGAATTTTAAGAATAATAATAAACCAGTAAAAACTCATCGAAGGTTTCTAAGTTTTTAATAACCCAATTTTAATGATCGTTTTCATTAATAGAAACTCTGATTAACCCCGAGTTTCTAGCGACACAAGGATGTGTTCCTAGAGTATTTTTTTGTCTCCAACAATTGTCTAGGCCTATGGTACATGCCTATTGTGGGGTTATTTTTAGCCCCTTTTTTTAGAATTTATATTCCTATTATGAAATTATTCAAACGCTTAGAAATTTGGTTGTTAATTTGCATTTCAACCATTTGTTTATTTCAGTTGATTATGTTCGCCTACACCAGCCAGCATTTGGTTTCGACTGTAATAGAACAGCGTACTGGTCGCCAAGCATTAGCCATTGCTCAAGCGGTTGCTTCTGAGCCTAGCGTCGTTTCTGCCATGGAAGTTGGCGAGTTCTCACCACAATTAATTGAACGTTTGGATAAACTACAAACCGATGCCGATTTAAGCTTTATTGTTATTGGCGATACCAACCGTATTCGAATTTATCATCCCGACCGAACTCGTATTGGTTTGCAAATGCAAGGTGGCGATAGTTTGCGTGCCTTGCAGGGTGAATCCTACATTTCAAAAGCTGTTGGTTCTTTGGGGCCTTCGATTCGCGGCAAGGTGCCTATCTACAGTGCCAATAACGAGGTTATTGGCTTAGTCTCCGTTGGTGTATTACAAGAATCCGTCGAGCTCGCTGCCGGTCGCGAAAAAATACTCATTTTTGCTACCGGTTTCTTTATTTTATTGTTGGCGGTTTTTGCCGCGCAATGGATCGCCATGCGTGTGCGACGCAAATTATTTGGTTTGCAACCCGACGAAATAGGCCGCTTATACGCCGAACAAGAAGCCATGTTAAACACGGTTCGCACTGGCATACTAGCCTTAGACATTGACGGCACGGTACGTAAAATAAACCAGCGTGGTCGAGAAATTTTATGCAGTTCTCCAAATCAAGAATTTACACATTTAAAAGATTTATTGCCGCAACATGCTGAATTTTTATTAACCGATACTAGCCGATTAATTATTGGTTTTGAATTGTTTGCCAACAATCAATGGATTGTACTTTCGCGTTTGCCTTTGCAGGTACAAGGCCAAACCGATGGCATTTTAATTAGTATGCGACCCGCGGATGAAATTGAGCATCTAAGTCAGCAATTAGCCAAAGTACAAGCCTTTGCCGAATTGCTACGCGTACAAACTCACGACTATTCGAATAAGCTCAATACCCTAGGCGCACTGATTCAAATGGAAAAGTACGACAAGGCGTTGGAATTAATTGGCAACGAAAGCCGTGGTTTTCAAGATAAAATTCACGCGTTATTGCAAAATATTGAGCCACCAGTATTGGCAGCCTTAGTGTTTGGTAAATATTTAAAAGCTCGCGAATTAAATATTAATTTAGACATTAACCCAGAAAGCGAATTAAGCAATATTGATGACAAACACAAGCTTGAACGCTTGGTATCCATGCTGGGTAATTTAATTGATAACGCCATAGAAGCCGTACAACGATCTGAAAATCCAGAAGGTACTGTAAGACTGAGTTTAGAAGAAGTTGGCTCGAACCTTGTGTTTGAGGTAGAAGACAGCGGTGACGGAATTAAAAACGATCAAATCGAAAAAATATTTGTGCCCACCTTTAGCTCAAAAAGTGGCGCCCAACATGGCGTTGGTATGTATTTAGTCAAAACCTATTTAAATGCTTGTAACGGAAATCTAGAAATCGCCGACTCAGATTTAGGCGGCGCACGATTTACCTTGTATATTCCCAAAGCGTCACAGGCATTACCGGAACTATCATGAACTACTCTTGCATAATTATTGAAGACCAACCCGAAGTAGCGCAATTTTTAGCGCATTATTTAATTTCCAGTGGTCGCTACAGCATTATGGGAATGGCTCACGACATGCAAACGGGTAGGGCGCTACTTGCGAATGTGCAACCGGATTTAATTTTACTGGATGTATATTTTCCTAACGGTAATGGCTTAGATTTATTGGCGGAACTGCGCACACAAAGTATCAAAAGCGAAATTATGCTGTTAACCGCAGCTCGTGAAGTACACGTATTAGAACGTGCCATGCAATTGGGGATTTGTGACTTTTTAGTAAAACCCATTTTAATACCACGCCTCGAACAAGCGTTGGCAGACTTTGAAGCCCGACAACAACAATTATCCGGCGTTTCTGAGTTAACCCAATCGGTAGTAGATACCTTTTTAAAAGCAAAAAACACCAGCGGTACCGTAAAAACCTCCGCCCGACTCCCCAAAGGCGTAGACCCACTCACCCTACAAAAAATTCGCGCCGTATTCCAAGCCGACGCCACCCAAATCTACACCGCCCAAAAAGTTGGCGACCTCGTCGGCGTCAGCCGATCAACCGCACGCCGATACCTAGAATACCTACTAGAAACCCAAGAACTCCGTGTAGACCACACCTACGGCACCATTGGTAGACCGGAAAGATGTTATCGGTTGGGAGGTTAAAAGCTACTTAAGATGCTATATTTTGAGTTAGGAAATTCTAACTAACTTAGAGCTTTCAGCGATATACTGATGTGTAGCCAATTTCAAGAACTTCAAGTCATTGAAAATTAGAAAATAAATTCTCATATTCTCTACTCTAATTAAATCATAGAAGACTTAATCAACCTCCTGTTATATTAAGATTCTGAAATTGTTAATTTTTTACGAACTCATATTTCAGAATCAATCAGTTACGGTTTTTGGTCTCCATGCGTACATTTTAATAGTTGTGTATTCAGAAACATGATTTTTTACAAAGTCAAAAATATATAGCACCTCAGCCAAGTCGTAGTCCTTATTAGGAAGGAAAAAAGTCTAAAGATAACATTTATAATGTAGCTATCTTGAAAATTCATGCCGCTGTAGTTGGCAGTCGAAATTCTAAAACCAGTATAATTTATCATAAATGAGGATGTGGGAATATCTGGTGGGTACTTTTATTTCTTATTGATATTAAATTTTTATTTGAGATGTTTTTTTTGACAGGTGCCTCTATGAAGATTTCTTGGTTTTCGAGTTGATAGGAAAACAATAGTAGGCACTGTTTAAACTTGAAAAAATCTTATTTATCAATGCTTAATTTATTTATTTGGATTTAGTTCTAGCTTGGTGTGAGCTAGGCCTTAATTTCTATAAAACATTTTGATATGAATGTTCTTTCTTTTTAAGTCTTTAAACACTTAGATATCTCTTCTCTATGTATTATTTCAAATGTAAGCTTACAAGACTTTGTTTTTATTAACACTATGTCGTGCTGGAATTAAGGGATTGTTATGAGTACAGAATTTTGGAAAGCCAAACAGCGAAAAGACGGTAGTTGGTATTGGGAATCGTTTGATATTTATAAATTTGATGAGGATTTAAGCGACGAAATTTCGAAACAAGCAGGTATTTTCGGTAGGAGCTATCTCTCAGTCACTGATGATAAAGAGCTCACAACTCCAGAGAAAAAATTTCTTTCAGACGTAACTGATTATGTTCAAAAGCTGAGAGATTTCTATCTTACCGGCATAAGTGCTATTAATAAGAGATTGACGAAGTTAAAAGATCGAGACACAGCGGAAGATGGTCTGAAAAATATAATTACAAAATTTCGTAGAGATTGTGACGAAAAATTTAATGACTACGATAAAAAACAAAGAAGTTTGTATAAAAAATTATTTGAATGTGAGTGGGATTTAAATTTTTTTAGAAAGGAGAATAAATTATTAAATAGAATAGCTAGCTACCCTGAAAGTATGGCTGTTCATTTGTATCTTATTTATCTTGCTTTAACGATTGAAGCGTTAGCTAATGCCTTTATATTTCAAAGTATTTCCGATAGAGGTTATGTGGGTGGTGTGCTTATTGCGGGTGCAATCTCGACAATCAATGTTTTAATGTCTGTCTTGGCGGGATATTTTGGGTTAAGATATTTATTTCACGTAAATAAATTATTTAAATTTTTAGGTGCTCTATTTGTAGCGGTATGCTTTATATCTCTATCTATGTTGCATCTTTTAACCGCTCATTATCGAGAGCTTATTGAACGTGACGCAAACGCTCAAGTAATTGAAACACTGAGCAGATTCACCTCTCATCCCTTTGAAATATATGCATTCGAATCGTTTTTGTTGATTTTGATAGGCTACATAGTGACCTTTTTGGGGTTTTATAAAGGATATTCTTTAGATGACCGATATCCTGGTTATGGTAAAAGATATAGAACATTCAGATTTTTTGAGAATGAGATTAATGATCATGAAATTGAATATAAATCTAAAATTAATGATTTGAGAAGAGTTGCTGAGGAACAGATTTATAAAGTTAATAAAAATTTTAATATAATGAAATCATCTCTGAATGATTTTGAAGCTGAGATTTTGGCTTTTTATGCTTGTTGTCAAATTTATTTTAATTCCGCTTCCTCAGTTGCTGAAAAAATAATTATTACTTTTAGGAAGTCTCTTCATGAAATATCTGGAGATGCAAGTAAATTTCCAATTACTGGAGGCTTGCAATTTTCTGCTGGAGGGATGGAGAGGTTGGATCCAGAAGAAGAAAAAGAAAAAATATTGAGTGCAGTAAAATTGATTCGTACCTCAATTGATGTAGAGGTAGAAAATTTTTCAGAGATGCGCCGACATTACGAAAATGAATTACAAGAATTTTATGATAAGTACACGAGCGCGAAAACATTAAATTTACCTAAAGACAATAGAAGTCAGGGTTCTAGTTCTATCGAAAATTCTGAAGTTTTTGATTCTGATGAATTGCCTGTTTAAGCGTTCGTTGAGGGTTAAAAAATCATGATTAAATTGGGAAATAAAGTATTTTGGATGTATGTTGTAGGAACTATCCCGGTATTATTTATTGGAATCTTATTGTGGTTGGAGAATAGTGTAGTCCAATTGGATGAAAACTACTGTGCTGTTGATAATTCCTATAATCATATTAGTGTAATTGTAGATAAGAGTGATAAGTGGGGTGATTCAAATATTTCCAGTATCAGGAGGCTGCTTTCTGATATTTATACCGATGTTGAAACTGGAGATAGATTTACAATATCCTCAATAACAGGTTTCGAACGGCAAACCACTGTTGTGAATAAGTTATTCGATAAATGTAATCCTGGATCAAAAAAAGATTGCAATGGTTTAATTGAAAATTGTACATATGTTCAGCGTGATTATGAGCAGCTTTTTTCAAGCAAATTGGAGGAGATTATTGAAGAATTAAAACAACCGGGTACATCCTCTTACTCTCCTTTGATAGAGACGTTATCTGAATCGGTGTATGGAACGAAAAGTTCTAATTTAACAATTCATTTTATAAGCGATTTTTTAGAGAACGGAAAAGTTTTACATTTTTACGAAGAAATCCCCCTGTCTGAAAAAATTTCTGAATACTATCCTTTAGATCATCATGGTTCAGTGAATTTTCATGGTTATATCGTAGATAGATATAGACACGAGGCTCCTTTGAGGAAAGTAATAATTGATCGTTGGGGGGAGTATTTACACTCTCAAAATGTGCAATATAACTTCACGCATTTTATTTATAGTGATTAGGTATAAAAGGACGTTCAGGAATTATGAAAATTACTAAATTTATTTGTGTGCCAGTGGCTTTACTGATGACAAGCTGTCAAAATTTTGATGCTAATAAACAGTCTGTTGGGACAGGAGCTGGTGCAGTAATTGGCGCATTAATCGGAAACAGAATTAGTGATTCTACTGAAGCTACCCTAATTGGCGCCGCAATAGGTGCATTTATTGGGAATCAAATAGGATCTAAACTTGATGAGCGTGATAGGCTGTCACTACAAAATAAAACTTTAGAGGTATTGAATAAAAATAATGTTAATGAATCTACTATCTGGAAAAGCGATCATTCAGTCTCGACTGCTGTAATCACTCCTGTTAAACAATCCATGCAGGAGAAAGAAATAGCTTTTAAAGTTAAACCCGTAAATTTTGATAAGTATGCCTCTACAGAGCTAAACGTTAGAAAAGGTCCTGGCATAAAGTATCCAGTTATAACGCAATTGAAAAAGGGAGAAATGGTCTCTGTCTCAGGTATTTCCGAAAATAATTGGTATCAAATAGGTACTGATTCTGAAAAGATTGGTTATGCTAGTTCGAAGTATCTGTTGGATGAAAAAAAATTAAATGTATCTGCTGACGAAGAATCCTTTCTGTATGAGACCCAAGAAAGTAGAGAAATTGTTATAAAAGATACAGTCATGGTTGTATGTAAGGATGTGCTAGTTCAAGTTAAAAATACTGATGGTACGACTTCAACCGACACTTTTCAAACATGTCAAGGACCCGATGGCATGTGGGGAGCATAGATGGTTGACGCTTTATTTTAATTCTTCAATTTATTACTTATTATTTCTATCTCAAATTTTGTTCAGATTACTACTATTTAACCATTTCCTAAATTTTAACCGATGATTTTCCCACGGTTGTTTTAGGGGCTGTCTTGGGTCTTCGCTAAGTTCGTAGGCCATGCCTTCTATTAGCCATGTGGGTGATAACAAGCATTTAATTATTCCCATGTTCTGGGCTTGTAGTTGGTGAATAAGCTCATGGCGTATGTAGTAGTCTTGCCAAGCTCTTGGGCTTATGGCGCTGCCAAAGGTACCGAGTGTGATGGCAGAGCGGTCGCCAAGTCCGAATTTTTTGGCGCATTGCCACGTTGAGCAATAAATAATTTTAGGTGTTTTTGTAAAGCTGCTTACTTTTTCTGATAAAAACTGTTGTGCGTCTGCACGTAATTGTTGGGCGAGTTCTAGGTTAAAGTCTTCGCTTTCTATATCTATGCAAATTTGGTTGTCGTAGCAGGTTAGGCCGACAAGTTCGGGTGCGATTATTCTCACGGGTTTGACAATAAACCAAGCCAATATTGGCGTAACCACCAGCAATAAAAACGTTAATCTTAAAATGGGTTTAATGATTGTTTTCATTTTTTATGTTGTTTTTTAGCCTAAGTATTTGCTGAGTTTTTGTATTTAATTTGGTGATCAAGCCCAATGTAAATTATGGGGTAGGTTGTAATTGCTAAATTCTAGGTGAATAACTCGGCGGTGTTTGGGCGTGGTTGATTTACTTGAAGAATGCAACACGAGCGGCCGCATAAGCAGTGTATCGCCCGTGTTTACTTCACAATAATGCGCAGTGTGTGAAGCGGTTATTTGGGCGATTTGCTCTTGTGTTAATATGCCATGCATATGGCTTTTAGGAATCACTTTTAAACAGCCATTATTGTTGTCGGAATCGTCCAAATGAATTCGCAAGGTGATCATCTGGTTAAGCACAGAGATGTCAGGCTGCACGTGGTGAACGCCATCTTTAAACGACCATGGCCCCCAGTTGGTAATATCGGCTTTGGTGTTAAGTGCTACGGTTTTGTCTTGATGCCAGGTTACTAACCAATTTTTATTCGGCGTTTTATCAAAAAATATCGCTCTTACTAGTTGCGCGCTTGTACTTGAGGTTCTTGTGCCTAAAATGCTCGCGACTAACTCTTGCACAGCTTTGCTTTCGATGAGTTGTTTTATGGCGTTGAATTTTTTGTCGGCATTTCTAATACCGTGTTTGTCTTTTATTTTGGCGCGGTCAATTTCTTCAATAATTGTTTGGGTTTGTTCCGGCGTTATTAAGCCCTTTACAATTGCAAATCCATTTTCTTGAACAGTCACGTTTTTAGCCAATGAGTTAGGTTTAATTGCGTTTGTACCGATATAGACGCAGCGATTCTATAACAGATGGCTGTGATTAGCTTAAAGTTCCTGCGTCACACGAATTTGTCTTCAGCCTTAAGCATTGAAGGTTATTGAAAGTCATTGAGATCGTGACTCAGTTGGATGGTGTATTTTCAATTTCACTCTTCGATTTTATTGCGGAAGAGTTAATTGCTGGTTCCAACAGTTTTCAATTCTGATGTTAACAAATAGATTGTCAAACTAGAGTTAGTTTTATCGGCGGGTTTTGTGATGTTTATTTGAGGTTTTTTGAAAATAAATAAAAGCAGTTTAAGGCGGGAAAAACACAAAAAAAAAGGGCAAGCCTTCGGGCCAGAAGGCTTGCCCACAAAGAATATCAACCTGTAATTATACTAGCTCCAACGATACCAAGACCTGCCAAAGAGACTATTGTCCCAAAGTATTTGTGGGCTGCAGGTAGGCGCACAAATAAAAATTTTCCAACGCTTAAACCTAATTGTTGCAGCACTACGCTTGCGGAGATAAGTCCGATGACAAAGTTGGCCGAAAATCCTGCTGTTACTTCGGTGTGGGCAATACCGTGGAATAACAAAAAGCTAACGGCAAATATAATTGCCAGACTCATCTGAATTAGATTTTTACCTTGGAATCTTAAGCGACTCGCAATTAAAACACCGACCAATATTAATGAGGCCATAATCCCCATATCGGCCAGTGATACCACTGAATATTCAAACGCTGTGCCAACGATAAATCCAACTAACAAAATGGCTGGTACCAATAGGCTAATCGTGCGTTGCAGGGGTTTTGTTAAACACGCTGCCCAAACGCCTAAAACCAACATAGAAAGCATGTGATCGAATCCGGTAAATACGTGCGCAAAGCCACCGGTGAGTGTCTGTGCGTGGTCGGGATGAGCAAATGCAAAGGGAGTGAAAAATACGCCAGCGGCCAGAGAGAGTAGGGTTTTACGAGACATCACTGAAAGGTTCCTGTTATTAATTTGAGTGAGCTTATGTAAGAAGTCTATGATTGTTTGTAGGATGGATTCAGCAATTAAAGTGCCACGCACAGGGTTACACGTATTGTTTTTAAGAGGTTTTATTTTTGGCCGCCAAGGCACGGGATGTGCGTTATATTTTTTTCTTTTTAGCTGAAAAGCGGTTTCGAAAATCGGCCATTTGAGGTGGATCAAACTGATAACTAAGTTTTCACCTGTTATTTTTGCTGGCTGGGTTGTGCTCATTACTTGCTGATTGCAGGTTTAAAGCTTGATTACGTCGAGTGTTTTCAATTAGTTTAAACCTTCGACTATATTAGATTGACCGAGAATTCATTCATGATGGATAACGAGTCCGTTAATTTGCTGGGTGGACAAATGCTTGCCGATGAAGAGGCGTGGCTGAGTGTTATCCGCAAAATGGATGAAGCCTACGCGGATTTGGTGGATTACCAAGTTCAGGTAGAAGAGCAAAACACTAAGCTCGCCGAGGCGCAGAATTTTTTTGATAGCGTTTTATCGGCCATGAGCGATGTGCTGGTGGTGTGTGATCACGAAGGAAAAATTCAGCAGGTTAATCGAGCCTTTGAAGAATTTTGTGGCCGTGACTCTAAGGGGCTAATGGGCACGTGGTTGCCGGAATTGTGCCCCAGTGAACACTTTGCGGTAATGAAAGAATGCTTGCGCAAAGTAAGGCATACGCCGGTTCGCGATCTTGAAATTGTGATTAACGGCGCACGTGGTGAAGTACCTTTAGCGCTTAATTGCTCGCCGCGCTTTAATCCCAGAGGGCGCTTGATTGGCATTGTGGTTGCGGGTCGTCCGTTGGGTGATTTGCAAAAAGCATTTAAAGAACTCAATCGAACTCATGCGGAACTCAACCAAACTCACGCCGAGCTTAAGCTGGCGCAAGAGCGGTTGGTGCAATCCGAAAAAATGGCGTCGCTGGGCCGCTTGGTGGCCGGTGTTGCTCACGAATTAAATAATCCCATCAGCTTTGTGTACGGCAATATGCACGCGCTTAAACGCTATACCACGCGTTTGGTTGAATATTTTGATGCCGTGCAGGCGGGTGCTTCGCGCGATGAACTTAAAAACCTGCGCGCTCAGTTGCGGTTAGATCGGGCGATTTCGGATTTAGATTCGTTAGTAGAAGGTACCCTTGAAGGTGCCGATCGAGTGCGCGAAATCGTTAATGATTTACGGCAATTTTCTTCTACCCAGCGCAGTGAAAAGCTGCCCTTCGATTTGGTTCATGTTGCGCAATCGGCCTTGCACTGGATTTTAAAAGAAAACCCCGAGGTCATCGTTGATAAGGATTTACCCGAAAAGCTGGGCGGCCGTGGTCATTCCGGGCAAATTCACCAGGTGGTGGTAAATCTTATCCAAAATGCGGTCGATGCGATAAAAGAGTTACCACTTCCCAAGCTTATTATTCGTGCAGGTCAAGATGGAGTGGGTGCGAATGCTATGCTTTGGTTGGAAGTTCAAGATAACGGCCCGGGCATTGCTGTAGATGACCTTCCGAGATTATTCGATCCGTTCTTTACCACTAAACCGCCGGGCAAGGGTACGGGTTTGGGTCTGTCGATCAGTTACGGCATTGTTTCTGAACATGGCGGCGAGTTGTCGGTGGTTAATTTAGAAGAAGGCGGAGCTTTAGCGAGGCTCATGTTGCCTGTATCGCCAAAAAATGACGATTAAATCGAGGCGAAGCTAAAACGGTTTGATAATCGCGCAACGGTGTTAACACACTGTGTATTTTCAATAAATTTTCAATTAAGAAGAGGCGTTAATGGCAAATTTATTGTGGCTTCAATCTGGAGGCTGCGGTGGCTGTACTATGTCGTTGTTAAATGCCGAAAGTCCTGATCTGGTTTCTACCTTAGAAAACGCAGGAATCAATGTTTTGTGGCATCCGTCGTTAAGCGAGCAGACGGGAACAGAAGTCAAAGCTCTATTGAATCAAATTTTAAATGATGAGATTGCGCTCGATATTTTTTGCATAGAAGGCGCTTTATTGCGCGGCCCTCATGGTACCGGTCGTTACCACATGTTGGGTGGCACCGGCATTGCTATGATTGAATGGGCGGAGAAGCTCGCAGCAAAAGCCAAATACACCTTGGCGATTGGTACCTGTGCAGCCTTTGGTGGTGTTTCTACCGCCGGAGATAACATTACCGATGCCACCGGTTTGCAGTTTGAAGGTGAATTGCGCGGTGGTTTGCTCGGCAGCGATTATGTTTCGCAAGAAAAGCTGCCGGTTATTAATGTCTCTGGTTGTCCCGTTCATCCCGGTTGGGTGACGGAGACTTTGCTCTCTTTGGTGATCGATAAACCAATCAAAGAAGATTTTGACGACTTTGCTCGGCCGCGTTTGTACACCGATCAACTGGTGCATCACGGTTGCACTCGCAACGAATACTATGAATACAAAGCCAGTGCCGAACTGCCCGGTGAGCAGGGTTGCATGATGGAACACATGGGTTGCTTGGGTACCCAAGCTCATGCCGATTGCAATACGCGACTGTGGAACGGGCAGGGCAGTTGTACACGTGGCGGCTACGCCTGTATTAATTGTACGGCGCCTGAGTTTGAAGAGCCGCGTCACTCGTTTACCGAAACGCCAAAAATCGCCGGAATTCCCGTAGGACTGCCCACGGATATGCCCAAAGCTTGGTTTGTGGCTTTGGCATCGTTATCGAAAGCAGCAACACCGGAGCGTTTAAAGCATAATGCGCGCTCGGAGCAGTTAATTTATCCGCCGACGTTGCACAAGAAGAACAAGTCATGAGTCGTTTGTTAGTTGGGCCTTTTAACCGAGTCGAAGGCGACTTGGACATTGCCCTTGAAGTTGAAGCACACAAAGTAGTCTCTGCCCGCGTTAACTCCACGTTATATCGCGGTTTTGAGCAGATTTTAGTGGGCAAGCCCACCTTAGATGCCTTGGTTTATACGCCACGTATTTGCGGCATTTGTTCGGTAAGCCAATCGATTGCTTGCGCAAGGGCGATTGCCAACGCCAGCGGACTGAGCATGACGCCAAACGGTGAGCGTTCGCAAAATTTATTGCTGGCCAACGAATCTTTAACCGATTTGTTAACGCATTTTTATCTGTTTTTTATGCCGGATTTTGCGCGAGATAGTTACGCCCATAAATCTTGGTTTAAACCTATGCGTGACCGTTTTAAGGCGGTTGAAGGTACAGCTGCCAAAGAAATTTTACCGGCGCGAGCTAAGTTTTTGCACGTTATGGGTGTTATGGCAGGCCACTGGCCGCACACCTTGTCGATTCAACCCGGCGGTACAAGTAAACCCGTAACACGCCCAGAGCGGTTACGCTTGTTGGCTATTTTGGCGGATTTCCGGCGATTTTTAGAAACCACTGTGTTTGGCGATAATTTGGATGTGGTTAACTCCTTGGCTTCGGTATCGGATTTAACCAATTGGGCCAATGAGCAGCCTTTTAACGACAGTGACTTTCGTGCCTTTTTGTACCTCGCCCAAGATCTAGACCTGTATTCGCTCGGCCAAAACGACAACCGCTTTTTAAGCTTTGGTAATTTTTCTGAGTCCGGCGATCTTCTTGTTAAGCAAGGTATGTGGACGACCGAGGGCGGATTACAAGATTTACCGCTTGATGCCATTGCCGAAGACATTAGCCATTCTTGGATGGATGGCGTCGCCGAGCAGGCACTGCATCCTTCGCAGGGTTTAACCGATGTATCTTTGCAATCCAGCGAAAAGCCGGGTGCTTACAGTTGGTGTAAAGCGCCGCGCTTAAATGGGCAGGTGTTTGAAACCGGAGCTATTGCTCGTGGTGTGATTTCAGGGGTTCCATTGATTCAAGCGTTGGTAACACAATCGGGTGCTAATGTGGCAACTCGGGTGATTGCGCGCATGTTGGAGCTGGCGCGAACCATTCCTCACATGCAGCGGTGGGTAACGGATCTCGATTCTGAGCCCTATTGCCACAACGACGAAATCACCAAAAACGGTACCGGCGTTGGCTTAATGGAGGCCGCCCGAGGTTCGCTGGGGCATTGGATTGAGATTAAAAACCGTCGCATTCAGCGCTACCAAATTATCGCGCCCACAACCTGGAATTTCTCACCACGGGACGTTCGCGATCAACCCGGCGCCCTCGAAAAAGCACTGGAAGGCGCACCGGTGCTAGAGGGCGAAACCGATCCGGTTTCTGTCCAGCATATCGTTCGCAGTTTTGATCCCTGCATGGTGTGTACGGTGCACTAGCCGTTATTTCAAACTCAACCTATTGCTCGTTGCAGATAGCAGACTGTTATTTGGGTAACTTTTGTTCGGGCGATTGTTGCGCGAGCAATAGGTTCGATTCTCAATGGCTTTCAATAGTTAATCTTTTTAAACCCAGAGCTTTGCTTATGTTTGTCGGTCATTTTGTGCGCTTTGTTTTGGCCGTTGTTTTTGTCGTTAGGTGTGTTCTTGGCTTAATCTTTCTGATTGAAAATCAGTCCATTAAGACTGGGTTGCTTCTTTGAGTAAATTTCTACCATCATGTCGATAAATAATGCGTGTTTATTCGGTTAATCTTTTTTGATTGAAATGTGATCATCTTTCGATATTTGTATACGTGCTTGAATATTTAGGAAGCTTTCTTTACAGAAATGTGAATTGAGGCGACAGGGTGGAAGTTGTCTTTCCAATTTGACCGTTCAATAAACCTGTTGGTGTGAAGACATGCTCACCGGTTGATGGTAATCAAGTTTTCGCTTTTTGAGATTAGTGGCTAATTGGTGTTGGTTTTAATCAAAAAAATCGTTCTAAGCTATTGATGTCTTTAGAATTTTTAATCTGGTTTGGTTTTTGCTGAACGGCTTATGCCTGATGAGGACCCATAACTACCGCCCAGAGTAGGAATCTCGCGCTGGTGCGGACAGACAGCCAGAGGATTGACCAAGCATGTCACAAATAGAAACCTTTTATGAGGTGATGCGGCGACAGGGGATTACCCGCCGTAGCTTCCTCAAGTATTGCAGCCTAACCGCCGCAGCTTTGGGTTTAGGCCCAACTTTTGTTCCGCAAATTGCCAACGCCATGGAGACGAAACCGCGTACGCCAGTTCTTTGGTTGCACGGGTTGGAGTGTACCTGCTGCTCAGAATCATTTATCCGCTCAGCGCATCCACTGGTTAAAGATGTTGTTTTGTCGATGATCTCTTTGGATTACGACGATACCCTTATGGCGTCAGCCGGACATCAAGCCGAAGCTATTCTTGAAGAGACTATTCAGAAGTACAAGGGTGAGTACATTCTTGCGGTAGAGGGGAATCCCCCGCTAAACGAAGACGGTATGTTCTGTATCATTGGCGGTAAGCCGTTCTTGGATCAATTAAAGCACGCTGCCAAAGACGCTAAAGCGATTATTGCTTGGGGTTCTTGTGCGAGCTGGGGTTGTGTGCAAGCGGCACGTCCAAACCCAACTCAAGCGGTACCAATTCACAAGGTTATTAAAGACAAGCCAATTATTAAGGTGCCTGGTTGTCCGCCAATTGCCGAGGTTATGACCGGTGTTATTACCTACATGCTTACCTTTGGAAAAGTGCCTGAATTAGACCGCCAAGGTCGACCAAAGATGTTCTACGGACAGCGCATTCACGATAAATGTTATCGCCGCCCGCACTTTGACGCTGGTCAATTTGTTGAGCAATGGGATGACGAAGGTGCTCGCAAAGGTTACTGCTTGTACAAAGTGGGTTGTAAAGGTCCAACTTCATACAACGCCTGTTCAACCATTCGTTGGAACGAAGGCGTTTCTTTCCCAATTCAAGCCGGTCACGGTTGTATCGGTTGTTCGGAAGACGGCTTCTGGGATAAAGGCTCGTTCTACGATCGCCTAACCAATATTCCACAATTTGGTATCGAGAAAAACGCCGATGAAATCGGTACGGCAGTTGCCGGTGGTGTGGGCGCTGCAATTGCGGCTCATGCTGCGGTAAGTGCGATTAAGCGTATGACAACTTCTGATGACAAGACAGAAGCGAAACAAGAGGAGCACTCGTAATGACCGTCCCGCTAAATGCAAGTGGTTTAGATAACAGCGGCCGTCGTATCGTAGTTGATCCGGTGACGCGCATTGAAGGACATATGCGCTGCGAAGTTAACGTAGACTCAAACAACATTATCCGTAATGCGGTTTCTACCGGAACCATGTGGCGCGGCTTGGAAGTTATTTTAAAGGGTCGTGATCCTCGCGATGCTTGGGCCTTCGTAGAGCGTATTTGTGGTGTTTGTACAGGCTGTCACGCGTTGACCTCTGTGCGCGCCGTAGAAGACGCGTTGGGTATCGAAATTCCTTACAACGCGCATCTGATCCGTCATTTGATGGACAAAACGCTCAATATTCACGATCACATCGTGCATTTCTATCATTTGCACGCGCTTGATTGGGTGAACCCAGTTAATGCATTGAAGGCCGATCCAAAGGCAACCTCTGAGCTGCAACAGGCAGTATCGCCAGCGCATCCAAAGTCTAGCCCTGGTTACTTCCGTGACGTACAAAACCGCTTGAAAAAGTTTGTAGAAAGCGGTCAGTTGGGTATTTTTGCCAACGGTTACTGGGATAACCCTGCGTACAAATTGCCACCAGAAGCCGATTTGATGGCGGTAGCGCATTACCTAGAAGCGTTGGATTTGCAAAAAGAAGTGGTGAAGATTCACACAATCTTTGGTGGTAAAAACCCGCACCCAAACTACTTGGTGGGCGGTGTTGCCTGCGCCATTAACTTGGACGACGTGGGTGCTGCCGGTGCTCCGGTTAACATGACCAGCCTAAACTTTGTGTTGGCGCGTATCCGCGAAGCGCAAGAGTTTACCAAAAATGTCTACATTCCAGACGTACTCGCCATTGGTGGCATCTACAAGGATTGGTTGTACGGCGGCGGTTTGTCGGCGTCAAACGTATTATCTTACGGTACTCACACGGTAATTCCGGGTGATAAATCGACCGATCTTCTACCTGCCGGGGCCATTATCAATGGTAACTGGAATGAGATTCTTCCGGTTGATGTTCGTGATCCTAACGAGGTTCAAGAGTTTGTTGATCACTCTTGGTACGAATACGCCGAAGGCAAAAAAGGTCTTCATCCTTGGGATGGCGATACCAGTCCTAAATTTGAGTTAGGTCCTAAAACTAAGGGTACCAAGACCAACATCAAAGAGCTCGACGAAGCGCATAAGTACAGCTGGATTAAAGCACCGCGCTGGAAAGGTCATGCGATGGAAGTAGGCCCATTGGCTCGCTATATCATTGCGTACAACTCTGGCCGCGAGTATGTCATTGAGCAGGTTGATCGCTCTTTGTCGGCATTTAATCAAGCAACTGGCTTAGATTTAGGCGTTAAACCGTTCTTAACCTCTACCATTGGTCGAACCTTAGCGCGTGCTCTGGATTGCGAGCTGTGTGTTGATTCGATGGTTGATGACTGGAATGCCTTGATTAACAACATCAAAAACGGTGACAGCTCTACCGCTAACGTAGAGAAATGGGACCCAAGCACTTGGCCGAAAGAAGCCAAAGGTGTGGGTACCAACGAAGCGCCACGTGGTGCTTTAGGTCACTGGATTAAGATTAAAGACGGCAAGATTGAAAACTACCAAGCGGTTGTACCTACCACTTGGAACGGTTCTCCGCGCGATAGCGACGGTAACATCGGAGCGTTTGAAGCGTCGTTGTTGAACACGCCGATGGAGCGCCCAGAAGAGCCCGTCGAAATCTTGCGTACACTCCACAGTTTTGACCCGTGCCTTGCGTGCTCAACTCACGTGATGTCTGAAGACGGTCAAGAAATGTCACGAGTGAAAATCCGTTGATTACCCAAATGGAGGTGGTACTTGCTGCCTCTGTTTGCTCGGATGGAGAAAATCATGTCAGATCAAACTATCGAAACGAGCGCTGATCACGTTCCTGCCAGTGATGTGTCTGCATCTACTGAGCATGGTCCTGAGAAGGTTCGACGTCAAACGGCGGTTTATGTCTATGAGGCGCCGTTACGACTTTGGCACTGGGTAACGGTGCTTTGCATTATCGTGTTGAGCGTCACCGGTTATTTTATTGGTGCGCCATTACCAACGCAGCCGGGTGAGGCCATCGATAATTATTTGATGGGCTACATTCGCTTTGCGCATTTCGCCGCAGGTTACATTGTGGGCATTGCGTTTTTAGGCCGAATTTACTGGGCTATTGTGGGTAATCATCACTCTCGCGAACTGTTTTTGGTTCCGATTTTCCGCGCATCTTGGTGGGCGGGTGTGATCCATGAATTGCGTTGGTATTTTTTCTTAGAGAAGACACCGAAAAAATACATCGGCCATAACCCGTTGGGTCAGGCTGCCATGTTCTTCATGTTTGTACTGGGAATGATCTTTATGATCATCACCGGATTTGCATTGTATGGAGAAGGGGCGGGCGCTGGCAGTTGGGCTGATACCGTATTTGGCTGGGTGATTCCGCTCTTTGGTCAAAGCCAAGATGTTCACACTTGGCATCATTTAGGCATGTGGTTGATTATTGTATTTGTAATGACCCATGTATATGTGGCTGTTCGCGAAGACATTATGTCGCGTCAATCGTTGATCTCAACAATGGTTGGTGGCTGGCGAATGTTCAAGGATGATAAGCCCGACTAAATAGACTGTTTATGCCTATGAGTGATACAGAGCACTCCGCAGTACCAGTTTCGAGCTCTACTTCTAGCATGCTTCCTGCCCACCACGCCTGCTGTAGAGGTGGGGCTCGATTTTATCTGAAAAAGCCAGAACACCCTGGGGAGTTTCTCCAGAGGTGTTATCTGGTTCCGCTTAAAATTAGCCAAAGCGATTTGGCTCGACGAATGGGAATTTCTCGGCGTCGCGTCAACGAAATCGTCAATGGCTCTCGCGCAATCAGTCCCGATACTTCCATTAAGCTTGCCGATCAGTTCGACACCACACCCATGTTTTGGCTAGAAAAGCAGCTCTTGTGGGAGCTGTATCATGCGCTTAAAAATGAAAAGAAACTTTCCACTAATCCCCAAGAAGTTAATTCAAAGTAAATCCTTTGGGTGGGTTTCGTTAGCCTAAGGCCCGCCTAGCTGTCTGCTGATTTGATGTTTATATCCTTGGTCATCGATAGGCGATGAGCGCTGTTATTTTTACGCCAATTTGCTTAAATTTAATGGTGGAAAGTTTCTTTCCTATTTTTCCGGTTTTTGTATCAAAGCTTTATGATTTTTCGGTTGTAATTTATCGCGACATTGATGTAACCCTTGGTGTTACGAGCTTTTAGTACCTAATCACGAATTGGCATATCTCTTGTTTTGATCAGTATCAAATACTCCTGACGAGTGCTTGGCTTGGTTTTTAGGTTTCGAATCACCAAAGCATTAAGGAACAAGAACGCACGTTCAGTGGCAGACCACGGAAAACAGACAATGCAAAAAAGAGTTTTAATTTTAGGAATTGGCAATTTGCTTTGGGCCGACGAGGGATTTGGCGTGCGTTGCGTAGAGCATATTAATCAACGCTATTCGTGGCCCGAAAACGTTACCGTTTTGGACGGCGGCACCCAAGGTTTGTACTTGGTTCAGTTTGTTCAAGAGTGCGATGTGTTAGTGGTTTTTGATGCCATCGATTACGGCCTAGAACCCGGAACCGTGAAGGTTATTCGCGATGATGATGTTCCTAAATTTATGGGGGCGAAGAAAATGAGCCTGCATCAAACCGGGTTCCAAGAGGTTTTGTCTACGGCGGCGTTCACCGGAAGTTATCCCGCAGAGCTGATTTTGATTGGCTGCCAGCCAGAGGCCCTTGAAGACTTTGGCGGCAGTTTACGCGATGTGGTGCGCGCGCAAATTGAACCCTGTGTTGAAATCGCTAAAACCTACCTTGCCGAGCGTGATGTTGTCTTAGAGCCAAAATCGAAGGACTTAACGGTTGAAAGTCTGTCCCCAGATCAATTGTCTATGGAGATATACGAATCTGGTCGGCCAGCCGAGTCACAAGCCTATCGCTACGGTGATGCGCGCTTTATTCCGGTTGATAACAAGGACGCCTGAGTATGTGTATCGGCATTCCTATGCAGGTGGTTTCGGTCGATGGCAATCGAGCGATGTGTCTGCGCTACGGCGAAACCGATGATTTCAGTAAAGAACAGTTGGTGGACGTCTCGTTGGTTGAGTCTCTGCAACCGGGACAGTGGTTGTTGGTATTTTTAAACGCTGCGCGCGAAATTATTTCTCCCGAGCGGGCAGATCAAGTGGGTAAAGCGTTATCGGCGTTAATGATGGTTGATAGCGGCGACAGCTCGGCATTTGATCATCTTTTTGAAGACCTAAACCGCGAACCCCAATTACCCGCGCATTTACAGGCGCTCTTAAAAAAATAACAGCATTTTAAATATCATAAATAACAAGGCAGCTGACTGCGCATTAAAAGTCGGTAGAAAAACCTCAAGGAAAATAAATGACTCATCCATTAATAGAAAGACTCACCAACGAGTTTTCTTATCCAATGCTTACCACCGACACGTTAGAGGCATTTTTGGCTGCCAATGAATACTCGGTGCTATTTTTCACCGAAGATGCCACCAAGCAAAAAGAAACCCCAGACGTTGCCGTAGTGTTACCCGAGCTGGTTGCAACCTTTCCAATGTTAAAAGCCGCCGTAATTAGCCGCGATAGCGAAAAAGAGCTGCAAGAGCGTTTTAATTTTTTACAGTGGCCTGCCTTGGTATTTTGTAAAGGCACTGGCTTTTTAGGCAGCATCGCCCGTATTCGCGATTGGGACGATTACATGGTTTCGGTACCAGAAATTTTATCCAGAACACCCAAAGTACTTGCGTAAATAAATCAGCCGTGTGAAAGAATAGGAGAAAATAAATGAAAGGTGATATTCCACTGGTTGATTTATCCAACCCACAAAGTGAAGCCGAATCCCTAGGTATTAATGTTGGCGGCGGAATAATTGGGCCGGGCTCAAGAGTTGAAGAGCAGGTTTTAAATTATCTAACCATGCCAAAAGAGATGGACTCTTTTGATATGCCAGTACTGCCAGAGCCGGAAGAAATGTCTGATCATCCGGTGGTGCTGGCGGTTTTAGAAAACCTGCAAAAAGCGTTGGATTTAAAGTCGCAACTTAAATTATTGGATGAGTCTTCTTATATTTCTTTAGAAGAATTAAATTCAAAAGAATTATCTCTGTTGTACCAAACCCTTGGTGATGGTGAAGTAGCTGCCATGCTTGCTGCGGATAAGAATCACGAAAAAATTCGCATTCAAGAAACCATTTTAGCGGGTGTTTGGTGGTTGCAAAAAGTAAACGCCAGTAACGAGATCGTCTGTCAATGGTTGGAGGTTGGTGCTATTCCTTCTGATGTACAGATACGTGCAGAAAAAGATCTTGGTGATTTAAATTTTAATTCCGACGAATTACCTAAAGATACCTTAAATGCTGGCCCGGTTATTTTTGAACTGCTCGATAAAGCCGGTGAGCATCAACAAAATCCGCGTTCGCAGCCACATGTTGTGAACTTGTCGTTATTGCCATTTTCGCCAGAAGATCATTTATTTTTATACGAGCGCTTGGGCCACGGTAAGGTCAGTATTTTATCGCGCGGTTACGGCAACTGCCGTATTACCAGCACGCTAGTAGCAGGCGTGTGGCGAGTACAATATTTTAACTCCACTGATCAACTGATTTTGGATACCTTGGAAGTTATTGGTGTACCGCAAGTTGCCTGCGCGGCAATCGAAGATATTGAAGACTCAGCAGAACGTTTGCGAGAAATTCACGAAGCATTGATTTAACGCGTAGGCAGCTTTTTGGAACCTCTGATTTACTCATCCATGATTTAACCAGAGGACAGAAATTGACAATGCGATTTTTAATTTCTTCACAATTTCAATCATTTAGTGTTCTTGAAATTGGCGACACATTTTTGTATCGCAAGAAACTCTAGGTTAATCAGAGTTTCCTTTTATTAATTAGGGCCACAATTAAAGTAATGGTTATGAATAGCGACTCTGAAAATGTACCACCAGCAGATGACGCCGCAAATCCGAGTAAAGGTTTTGAAGGCAGTTATTTGGGCGATGCCAGCCAGTTAAGTGATGCCACCATTTTGGAGTGTAAAATCTGTTGGTATCAATACGATCCAGAATTAGGTGATGAAGTAGCTCAGGTTGCTGCCGGAACACCTTTTTCTCAATTGCCTGCACATTGGTGTTGTCCTCAATGTGAAGGCGATAAAGATCAATTTATGATTGTTTCTCCTTAATGGTATTAACAATGACAAATTCTTCTGTAACTGCCTTAGATCACGTGTGTGTTTTAGACAATAACATTCGTAATTGCTACGCATCAGTTGCAGAAAGAATGTCTGATATGCCGTTATACAACGATCAATTATCGGTTGATGTAGTCGCCCTACAGCAAATTGATAGCCGTCATTTAAAGTCGGAGCTTCAAACCGTACCGTTATTCATGGCGGTGTTAATTACACCTTGGTGTATGAATGTCGTTGTCATTCCCGTGGCAGAAACTGTGTCGAATTTTTTACCAGCCGTTGGTAGTACTTGGTTGGTGGATATCGCAGGCAGCGAGTTTGAATTTACCGTTGCCGCGGATATTGGCTTTGGCGCTTTTGCAAGTGCCTCGCTAATTTCTATGATGCATCAGTTTGAAACAATGACCCAAGCCCAAGAATTTGCCAAGCAAAGTCTAGAATTACTGTTAACGCCAGAGGCAAACAAGAGCACCGAGCAAACAAGTGACGCTGACGAAGTTGTATCCAGTGATAAGGACGGCGCGATCACCACCAATGAGCCGGTAAAGGGAGTCGATACTCTTCGGTCGGATCAATTGTCGAGACGACAATTTTTTAGAAAATTTATTCCGGTTGTTAAATAAATGACATTACGTATTTTATTAAAGGTTGTATTTATAAACCTTAGGGTATTTTAATTGAACATTGGTAAGCTAAACGTAAGCATCTACGTAGAATCAAACCGAGTTACCGATGTTGTAACGTCTTTGTCTCGGCCTGTCGAGAAGCTTACCGCGCAATTAATTAAGCAAAATCCAAAAGAAGCCTGCTCGGTATTGCCCATGTTATTTTCGATTTGCGGCAATGCGCACAGCGTGGCTGGAATGTACGCCTCAAATCTAGATAATGGTGGATTTTCACTAACACAAAAACGGGTATTTAGCGCGCGAATTGGATTAGAAAACTTTCGAGAATACGTTTTAAGGTTGCATCAAATTTGGTTGTTTCCTATTAAACAAACCCACTTGCAGGGTTTTTTAAAAAATATCGCCGAATTATTGCTGTTGCTAGAAAAGTCAGAAAAAAAATTGCTGTCCGAATGTGAAAATTCAACCGGCAATTTACACAATCTTAGTGAGAAAATAATTCTTTCAGCAAAAAATTTAGAGCAGTTGTGGTTGACAAAAATCTTAATGCATCCCGATTTGCACGCGATAAAAGATGACGGTCAAACAGAAGTTGATGGTCAAACAGAAATAAATAGTGAGACAAGCTTAGCATGCAGCTGCAATTTTTTGGTTTGGCAAACTAACTTAAAACAGACTCTAGAACAAACATTTGGCGCAGTGAGCTTTAAACTTGATGAATGCTTAAAAACTCGGTTTTCGTCGCTGGATTATTTAATGTCCACTTTGCCAGGAGATGACCTATTATCTAATTCGACTTTAGAGTCAGGCGCGGTGGTTACCGGTGGCGCAGCTGCGTTGTTAAATACTCTAGAACCTTTAGGCTCACAGGTTTTGGTTAATATTGCGGTAGGTTTATTAGAAAAAAGTACTGCAATCGCAAGTGATTTATTCGAACGGCTCATCAATAATGAGTCCTCAAAATCAACTGAAAGCTACGTTTCTCACGAGCTGGAAAATTTAGTGGTTAGTAGAGTTCATCAACATTGCAAAGACGAATCCGATAGAACGTTTGTAAATACCGTTCGTCAGGCTTGGGTATACACCTCTCGTGGATGGTTGTTGCATCAAATTGAGTTTGAAGAAAACAGCAGTCCTTTAAATTGGAAAATTTGTGCCCCAACGGATTTTAATTTTCCAAACGGTAATGTTGGTTTATTAAATATCTTGCTAAAAAAGGTATCTTTAAACACAACACAAATCGAGCAAGGTATGAATGACGAACGTCGTTATCAGAAAGTTAAAGAGGTAGCATCGTGGTTAATTAAAGCCATTGATCCCTGTTTAGATTATGAAATTCAGGTGATGTATGCATGAAATGTCGGTAGCCGAGGGCGTTATCCAAGTTTTAGAAGAGCAGGCTAAAACGCAGGTATTTACCAAGGTAAAAACACTTTGGTTAGAGATTGGCCCGCTGGCCATGATAGAAAGTGAATCCTTACGATTTTGTTTTGATGCCGTATGCAAATCAACGTTAGCCGAAGGCGCGCGCTTAGAAATTATCGAAACCGAAGGGCAGGGTTGGTGCCTTGGGTGCAATCAAACCGTAACGATTAAAGAACGATTCGATGCTTGCTCAAATTGTGGCAGCTATCAAATTCAGGTCACCGGTGGTGACGAACTACGAATAAAAGAACTTGAGGTCGAGTAACATGTGTACAGTTTGCGGATGCAGTGAAGGCGAAGTTACCATTGAAAATCCTGTAAAAAATACAGCGCATTCTCACGATCACGACCATCATCACTCGCACAGTCATCACCATGATCACGGACATAGTCATGGCCACCATCATAACCACGATGCTGAGCACGCATTTTCGCCAAGCGAAGCTGCAACAGGTGACCTGCATTACGGTAAGGGGCCTGCGCACGCACATGCACCGGGTTTATCGCAAGCGCGCATGGTTCAAATTGAGCAAGATATTTTGGGTAAAAATGATCGCTACGCCCATGTCAATCGCGAGCGTTTTGCTCGGCAAAATCTCTTAGCGTTGAATTTAGTTTCAAGCCCAGGCTCTGGTAAAACCACATTATTAACCGAGACCATAAAATTATTGGATTCAAATAATGTGGCCGTTATTGAAGGAGATCAACAAACTACGAACGACGCAGACAGAATTCGTGAAACCGGCGCTAAAGCCATTCAAGTTAATACCGGAAAAGGCTGTCATTTAGATGCGCACATGGTTGGCCATGCGCTGGATCATTTAGGTAATCTTGAAGGCGGTATTTTATTTATTGAAAACGTTGGCAATTTGGTTTGTCCAGCAGCGTTTGATTTAGGTGAAGCGCATAAAGTTGCTATTCTCTCGGTTACAGAAGGCGAAGATAAACCGCTAAAATATCCCGATATGTTTTATGCCTCAGATTTAATGATTTTAAATAAAATTGATTTACTACCCTATTTAGATTTTGATGTTGCTGCTTGTATTGAATACGCTCGACGAGTTAATCCAAATATTGAAATTATTGAATGTTCGGCTAAGTCAAAAGAAGGTATGGCAGCGTGGTTGAATTGGCTAGAATCTAAGCGTACGTCTGCAATTCAATCTAGAATTGATGCCTTAAAAGCGCAAGTAAATGCTCTAGAATCGCTGCTGTAAAGTAGTATTTCATGGTTATGTTTGTGATAAATTGTTCTTATTCCATTTCGTTCCTCGCAAAAGGTAGATCTAAAGCGATTAATCTTTTGGCTGCGAGTCAACATATTAATAATTAAAGGTAAATTAAAATGACTCAGCTAGAGCGAATTTCTGCGAATACACTCAATCGCCGACCAACCATATTATGTGTGGACGACGAGCAGCGTTCATTAGAAGCACTTGAGCGAACACTAGACGAAGAGTTTGATGTAATTTGTGCAAGCAGCGCCTACGAAGCGCTCGAAATTTTAGAGCATCAACCTATTTCAGCCGTTGTTTGTGATCAACGTATGCCGGGTATGAGTGGTGTTGAACTTCTCATTCAAGTACGAAAACAATGGCCACAAACCGCACGTCTTATTTTGTCGGGTTATACCGATTCCGAAGATATTATTCGCGGATTAAACGATGCCGGTATTTATCAATACATTACCAAACCTTGGCATCCCGACCATTTAATTTTAGCGTTGCGTAATTCTTGTCGTTTGGTTGAGTTAGAAAACGAAAATGAATTGTTATCAACCGAAATTCGTTTAACTGCTGAACAAGCCGAATCTCGCATTAAAGAGAAAAAAGAAAAGCTCAAAAAGAAATTTGCTTTAAGCGAAATTGTACGTAACGAATTTAGCCCGTTAAATAAAGTGTGCGAGCAGGTACAAAGAATAGCACCTTACGATGTTTCTGTTTTAGTTACCGGCCCATCTGGAACTGGTAAAGAATTATTTGCACGAGCACTGCACTACAACAGTCTTCGAGCAGAGCAACCATTTATTGTTGAAAACTGCGGTGCAATGCCCGATGACTTATTAGCGTCAGAATTATTTGGTCATCGCAAAGGCGCATTCACCGGCGCTATGAATGATCATGCTGGATTATTCGAACAAGCCAATGGTGGCACCTTATTTTTGGACGAAATTGGTGATATTTCACCCAGTTTTCAGGTTATGTTATTGCGGGTTTTACAAGAAAAAGAAGTTCGCCGAGTTGGGGATGACAAGCGTCGGCCCGTTAATGTTCGCGTAATTGCCGCGACAAACCGCGATCTTGAATCGGAAGTTGCCGAAGGTCGTTTTCGCGAAGATTTGTATTTCCGTTTAGCAGAAATGACGTTAACGCTACCACCATTAGCACAGCGAAAAGTTGATATTCCAGTTTTAGCCGAGCATTTTTTAATTCAATCAACTAAGAATTTTTCTAAGCCGGCAACACGTTTTAACGAAGAAGCTTTGGAGGCCTTATCGGCTTATCATTGGCCTGGTAACGTACGCGAACTTCAAAACGAAGTTCGTAGAATGTTGGTTTTAGCCGATTCTGACGTGCTAGGGGCAGAGTTAATGAGTGCTCGTTTGTTGCGAGTTCTACCTGACAATAACGAACCAGAACCGTTGTTGGAAGCGTTACTTCGTCGTCAACAAGGTTGGAGTGAAGGTTGTACGCTTAAAGACAAAACAGAAATGCTAGAGAAACAACTCTTGCGTGAAACTATGATTCGCCACAAATGGAATAAAAGCCGTGCGGCCGATGAGTTGGGTTTATCGCGCGTTGGCCTTAGAGCTAAACTGGATCGTTATGGTCTTGAGCCAAAGGCATAAGATATGTGCTCTGAACTTGTCACTTCTCAACGTGCAGAAAAATACGCGCGTATTATCGTCCGTGGGCAAGTTCAGGGTGTTGGTTTTCGGCCATTTGTTTATGGTTTAGCACAGCAGCTTAATATTCGTGGACGTGTTTTTAATCGCGGTGCCGACGTTATCATTGAGATTGCTTGCGAAAGTAACTCGTTTTCTGATTTTATTGATCAGCTTAAAAATAGAGCGCCCAGTCTTTCGAGAATTGATTCGATTTCCATTACTGAAAACCTTACCGGTAGAGATGCTCACCGCATAGCAGATTTGACGGGTTTTGAGATAGCGGTTAGTGAGTCTTGCGATAATTTATCGTTAAATGTAGCCGCCGATGCAGCGCCGTGTTCTGAGTGTTTAAAAGAATTATTGGATGCTAATAACCGCCGGTATTTTTACCCATTTATCAACTGTACTCAGTGTGGGCCGCGTTTTACGATCATTAAAAAATTACCCTACGATCGACCTAATACCACCATGGCGAGTTTCCAGTTGTGTGAGCTTTGTCATCACGAGTATGTCGATCCTAGTTCTCGACGTTTTCACGCCCAGCCGAACGCTTGTCCGCAATGTGGGCCTAAATTAGTAACGATTAAAAAAACTGAGGGTTTTGAACGTTTTAAAACTCAAGAATCCATTGCGCGAGCTTTTAATTTATCAAGTGATATCGACAATTTATCTCAGCTAAAAACGATTGTGAAAAGTATTTTGGCGGGAGAAATTTTGGCTATTAAATCCGTTGGTGGCTTTCATTTAATCTGTGACGCTAATAATCCCAAAGCCGTTGAAACTTTGAGATTACGAAAAAATCGACCGTCTAAACCCCTGGCCATTATGTGTTTGAACGCTCTGTCGGCACGTTATTGGGTAGATGTTGACGCTTCGGATGAGCAGTTTTTAGCGGATAAATCTGCACCGATATTGGTTTTGCCGATTAATAATGCCGACCGAAAAACAGCATCTTTATTGGCTCCGGGCTTAAATCACCTGGGCATTATGCTGCCGCAATCACCGTTACACTGGTTGTTGTTCGCGGCCTATTTGCGTTATTTTCAGGGTTCAGTTGAGGTCGATAAAAATGCCGACGATTATTATTCCGTTGAAAAACTTCAAGAAACAATCTGTTCGTTAAGTTTGGTCATGACCAGCGCAAACTTGAGCGGTGAGCCTTTAATTACGGATAATCTTGAAGCGATTCAAAAATTAGATGCGATTGCCGATATTTTTGTATTGCACAATCGTGATATTCATACGCGTTGTGACGATTCGGTATTCGTCAAAAGAGATAATCAATTTATTCCGATTCGTCTCGCGAGAGGCTTTTCGCCACTTAAGCTTGATGTACAAAGCTCTCATCTATTTTCAAGTAAAACAAAAAATACTGAGACTGTGCTTGCTCTTGGCAGTTATTTAAAAAATACCGTAGCTGTTAATCGTGGTAACGAAATTTGTGTATCTCAACACGTGGGCGATCTTGATCATCCCGATAATTGCAAAGCACTGGTAACGGCCTGCGATCGTTTGTTGGATATTATGCAAATTAAACCTTCTGTTATTGCTTGTGATTTGCACCCCGAAGGTTTTGGTCGCGCTTACGCCTTAGAATTAGCTCAAAAATATCAAGTACCTGTTGTCGACGTGCCGCATCATGTAGCCCATGTTCACTCCGTGTTTTCAGAATTTTCTGAAAATAATCCGGTGTTGGGTTTTGCTTTGGATGGTTACGGATTTGGCTGGGATGAAACCTCACGCGGTGGTGAATTACTACTGATCGATGGCAATCATTTTTATCCGCAAGCCGAACTTGAGCGTATTGCTCAGCCAGGCGGCGATAAGGCTTCTAAGGAACCTTGGCGAATGACGCTGGCATGGTGTTATCAATCTGGTTTAAGTATCGATAAGGCTCATTCGCTGCTTCATAGTTACGATGTTGGTCAGTGCCCGCGACCAAGCGCTAGTGCTGTTGATTTAGTGTGGAAAATGCTTTCAGCCAATATTAATTGTGCACCGACCACCAGTGCTGGGCGATGGTTCGACGCTGTTGCCGGGTTATTAGGTTTGTGTAGCATCCAATCTTACGAAGGTGAGGCTGCGATGCTGTTAGAAGCCCGAGCTTTGGATTATTTACGCAGAAATTCTTCTGGTGATGCAAATCTATCTTGCGTGAATAATCAATTTAATGAGATTGCTTTAAACGCAATTAAATCGCTAAAAAATAAAAATACTAAGATCAACTCTGGCAACGTAATTTCCTTGAATGATGTTCTAAGTGATTATTTAAACGATCTTTTGTCACTTCAAAAATCTAATGATCTTGAAAATTATCGCGATATCACCGCAAAAATCGCGCTCGATTTTCACATTCAATTATCGACGCGGTTGTTTGAGTCGATTGAAAATACATTAAGTTGTTTGAGTAAGAGCTACTCAAACATAAGTAGGCGAGTTATTTTTAGCGGTGGTTGTGCTCAAAATCAACTGTTGTATTCGGTGTTAAAACAGCAATTAAATACTATTGATGTCGAATTGGTTTTATCGAATCGTATACCTGTAAATGACGCTGGTATTTCGGTGGGGCAGTTACACTATGTTCTATCGTTATCGAGTTCTGAACAGGTGGTGAATAATAAGTAAGTCTATCGTGGGTCAGCGATTATGTGTTTAGCTATTCCAGTACAAATTGAAGCAATTAAAGATGAGTCTACGGCCGTTGCTAGTATTGATGGTATAAAAAAAGAAATTAATGTTTCTTTGGTAGAAGATTTGGCCGTCGGTGATTTTGTGATTATGCATGTTGGTTTTGCTTTGAAAAAGCTAGATAAAGATGAAGCAGAAAAAACCCTAGCTATGTTTGCTGAAATTTCTTCTTGAGATTGGTAGGTCTAAACCCATGAAATATGTTGATGAATTCCGAGATGGCGAGCTTGCGCAAAAATTAGCGCAAGACATAAAAAATGCGGCAAACCCAAATAGACATTATCATTTAATGGAATTCTGCGGAGGTCATACTCACGCAATATTTCGTTACGGCTTACCCGGTTTGTTACCAAGTAATGTCGAGCTAATTCACGGCCCCGGTTGCCCGGTTTGTGTTCTGCCTATGGCGCGCCTGGACATGGCGATGGCGTTGGCTAAGTCTGAAAATGTTATTTTATGTACCTACGGTGATATGTTGCGCGTACCCGGAAGTGGCCGCACTAGTTTGCTGAAGATAAAAGCACAAGGTTGCGATGTGCGTATGCTGTATTCTCCGGCGGATGCGCTGTTAATTGCGCAACAAAATCCCGATAGAGAAGTCGTTTTCTTTGCTATTGGTTTTGAAACCACGACGCCGCCAACAGCGGTGGTGATTCAGCAAGCCCAAAAGTTAGGTTTAAAGAATTTCTCTGTTTTTTGTAATCACGTATTAACGCCCGCTGCAATGCACGCAATTTTAGCAACTCGTGACGCAGAAGAACCTCTAAAGCTAGATGGCTTTATTGGCCCTGCGCACGTAAGCACGTTAATTGGCTCTAAACCTTACGAGATTTTTCCTAAGCAATATGGAACACCTGTTGTTATTGCTGGTTTCGAACCTTTAGATGTATTACAGGCGATTTTAATGCTAATTAAACAGCTTAATGCCGGTAAATCTGAAATCGAAAACGAATTTACGCGTGCGGTAACGGTAGACGGTAATCAAAAAGCTAAATCGATTACTGATGATGTTTTTGAGCTGAGAGATACTTTTGAGTGGCGTGGATTAGGTTTTGTTGAAAAAAGCGCACTAAAAATTAACGAAAAATATGCAGAGTTTGACGCTGAAAATAAATTTCAGGAGATATTTACTGCTTATACAGAAAGTATGAAATCTGTACCCAAAGATAATAAAGCGTGTGAATGTCCGTCTATTTTGCGCGGCGTTAAAAAACCCAATGATTGTAAGTTGTTTGATAATCCTTGTACGCCGGATAATCCTCTCGGATCTTGCATGGTTTCTTCGGAAGGCGCCTGTGCTGCGTATTATCAATATGGCCGATTTTTAAATTCATCGGTAAATGTTATTGATGCTGTAGAGGTGAATGGGTGAAACGTTTAGATTTTAAATCCGGCACAGTGGAAATGGTTCACGGTGGTGGTGGTCGAGCTATGGCTCAATTAATTTCCGAGTTATTTGCGGCGGAATTTTCAAACGATTTTTTAAATCAAGGTAACGACGGCGCAATTTTGCCTCCTGTTAAAGGACGGCTGGTTATGGCAACTGACAGTCATGTTGTTTCGCCACTATTTTTTCCCGGTGGCGATATAGGTTCGTTGAGTGTTCACGGCACAATTAACGACGTTGCTATGAATGGCGCAAAACCTTTGTATTTGTCTGCCGGTTTTATATTAGAGGAAGGCTTTCCTCTCGCTGATTTACAGCGCATTGTGCGTTCCATGGCAAACGCCGCAAAAGAAGCTGGCGTTCCTATTGTTACCGGCGACACAAAGGTTGTTGAAAAAGGCAAAGGCGACGGTGTGTTTATTTCGACAACCGGTGTTGGTGTTGTTTTTGATGGCGTCGAGTGCTCTGGCAGCTCTGTTAAGCCCGGCGATAAGATTCTATTGTCCGGCAGTATTGGTGATCACGGAGTTGCCATTTTATCTCAGCGAGAGAGTCTAGGATTCGAATCTGAAATCGTCAGTGATACTCAAAGCCTTCATGATTTGGTTGGGGTGATGATTCAAGCTGTACCGAATGTTCGCTGTTTACGCGATCCAACTCGCGGCGGTGTTGCCAATACCTTGAATGAAATTGCGCAACAATCTGAGGTTGGGATTTGTCTTTATGAGAAAAACATAGCCATTAAATCACAAGTGGCTGCGGCCTGTGAGTTTTTGGGACTTGATCCATTATATGTTGCTAACGAAGGTAAATTATTAGCCATTTGCCCCCCAGAGCAAGCTGATCTACTGTTAGAGGTAATGAGATCTCATTCTAAAGGACAAGATGCTGCTATTATTGGTGAGGTATTAGCCGATGAGCACCATTTTGTGCAAATGGTTACTCAGTTCGGTGGTCGTAGAATGGTTGACTGGTTGAATGGCGAGCAATTACCACGAATCTGCTAAATAAAAATGTATTTATTAATTCTGGGAAACTAAATGTGGACTCAAAAAGAAGTGACTATTGCTCCTAGGCCTAGGGGTTTTCATTTAGTTACCCGGGAAATACTTAAACAAGTACCAGAAGTTCATTCTTTTAGAATCGGCTTAATGCATGTTTTTATTAAGCACACATCCGCATCACTGACGATCAACGAAAACGCCGATCCCACGGTGCGATCGGATTTCGAAAATTTTTTTAACCATTTAGTTCCTGAAGATCAGGCATACTACGAACATACTTTAGAAGGCAGCGACGATTTGCCTGCTCATTTTAAAAGCAGTATTTTGGGCAATGCGGTGTCGGTTGCAATCACAAATGGGGAGTTAAATCTGGGAACCTGGCAGGGAATTTATTTGTGCGAACACCGTAATCTGGGTGGGGTTCGTAATTTGGTTGTAACGATTCACGGCGAAGTTTGGGAAAAATAAATCTTGATTACAAGCAGTTGGTTGGTTTTGGTAAGCCAGCGATACGGCTTGCCCTGCGGGCCGGACTTTCTGGAAACAATTTCAGTAAATAAATGCTGTTGCCTTTGTCATTGCCTAACTGCTTTTTCACTTCTTTTACTAGTATCCGCATAGCGGGAGAAATTTCGTAGGCTTCATAAAAGTCACGTAAGACTTTAAGCACTTCCCAGTGTTCATCCGTCAGTTCTATACCTTCTAATTCTGCGAAAGCTTTGGCAATGTCGTGATTCCACTCATTTACGTTAGCCAAAAAGCCTATTTCGTCGAGAGATATTTTCTGGTCATTAACAATTAAATAATCTGCCATGCTGAGTTGCGTATCCGAGCGTTTTAAAACCAAGTTTTAGACAGTGGGTATTTAGCAACTAATTCTACCATTTGTGCGTAGTTTATCAGTGTTGCACTGGAATTTGAGTCATTTAAACCACGTGCTTGTAGATCCATTTCTATTGCGTGAATTTTGAATGGTAGAGTTTTTAAAAGGTCACCTTGTAATGCGTAGACTCCATCGTCCATAAATAATAGCGCGTCTTCAGGCGATATGACCTCTAGGCAGTTTTTTAAATGGTTGGTTGTAAACGGCGAGCGATTGATTATGTGTAAGATCATTTTAAAAGCTCAGGATTTGATCTTGCTTGGATAAAAGCGCTTGAATGCTTGCAGTGTTTAACCATTGTGCATCGACGGAAATATCATCAGCACTGATTCCTCGTTCTAATGCAGATCTCTCGCAGACAAATAATTCTTCGATTTCGTAAATTTCAAAGGCGGCTAGATTTTTTTCTACCGATTTTTGAGCAATAAGATTGGCTTGTTGATCTGACTTTATTTGCCAGATGCCTTCGTCCATAAACAGCACTTGGATATTTTGACCATAAGCAGAAGCGGCCAGAATGGCATCCAGTATTTCGCGCCCAGGAAATAATCCATAAGAGGAGTGACGAATAACAAAGAGGAGATTTTTAGGTTGCATGATTTAGCCAAAGGTTACTAATCGATCCGATTTTACAGATGCGTCCAGCAGTTGGCCAAGACCGACAATCTCAAAACCTTCCGCTAAATTGAAAGCGTTTAGGTTGTGTCTTGCTGCTTCAGCTTTGTCTACCACGCCTCGACGAATTCCTGCGGCGACACAAACGCACAGATCGGTGGATTTCTCGGCGTTTAGCTCTTTCCAAAGTTTTGCCATATTCAACTCATCCGTGGGTGGAGTCATTAACTGGTTTGCGTTGTAAACGCCTTCTAAGTAAAAAAAGACGCGATACAACTGATGCTCGCTGTTCTGGATTGATTTTGCAAACTGCCAAGCACTGTAGGAAATGGTTGAGGAAGGTGAGCTATAAACAGCCAGAGAAAAAATCATGTGAATTTGTACTGAATTAATATGCAATCGATAACAAAGTCTATAGTGTTTTGAGTTTGATGTAATGTTGAGATCGCAAAAAAAATGCCCCAAAGTTGGGGCATTTTTTATTATCTAGCTTCGTTTTACTTAGTCGTCGTTTAACGCGCCAAGTAAGTGAAGTAGAGATGTAAATAGGTTGTAGATGTCTAGGTACAAGGCAACGGTTGCCATGATGTAGTTAGTCTCACCGCCGTGAATGATGCGGCTGGTATCGAACAAAATGAAACCTGACATCAATAGTACCACCATTCCGCTGATTGCAAGGCTAGCCATTGATACGTCAACACCGAACAAGCTTGCTACCAATACACCTAAGCTACCAACGATGGCGACAATCAAGCCAATCATCAAGAAGCCGCCCATAAAGCTGAAGTCTTTACGAGTAGTTAAAACGTAGGCAGACAAACCAAAGAATACAATCGCGGTTCCGCCTAAGGCTTGCATGATGATTGAGCCACCATTAGACAGAGCAAGATAACCGTTTAGGGTTGGTCCAAGACCTAAACCTAATAAACCGGTAAACGCAAACACTGTCCAAATACCTGCGCTAGAATTTGCTGTGCGCGGTAGTACAAACCAAACTAATGCAATTGCGCCCAAAGAGCAGATTAAGCCAATACCGCGACCAAAGCCTAAAGCCATGGAAATACCTGCGGTTACTGCGCTGAAAAGAAGAGTCATAGCCAGCAACGTATAGGTATTGCGCAATACCTTGCTGACCTGTTCTGCTTGCAAAACAGCAGATTGAGTTGCTGATATATCTCGCATTGAGTTTCTCCAATTAATCCAAGTAATTTTGTTGGTTAATAATAAGGGTGCTCTAGTCAAAATCAAGTACTTTGCACACCCAAAAACGTTCGTTATAAATTTATTGAAGTAGAAAGTGAGGTGCTGTCGTACTTAAGTTTATAAGATTCATACGTTAAATTAAAGTTTCGTTTGAATACTATAATATATATTTGGTGCATTTGAAGATCAATGCTAAATGAAAGTATTTTGAATTCTTCTTGTCGGATAATTGGAGTTATGAACTTGCTGTGAGTTCATTACAAGCTATTAGATTCATAAATTCTAATGCATCAAAAATAATTTCATTCAAAACGAAGTATAAGGACTTGTTGTTTAAAAGCTTATTGTTTGGAAAGACTAATTTAAACTTAAAGATTAGTTTCGAGAGTTTTCTTAAAATATTTGAATGCTTAGAAGTTTAACAAAGCAACAAGAACTTTTAAAAGAGAAGGGGAAAATGGCGGTGGGGTAGGGATTCGAACCCTAGGACCTGTTACAGTCAACGGTTTTCAAGACCGCCGCTTTCGACCACTCAGCCACCCCACCGGAAGAGGCGCCATTATACATAGCGTATCTACTAACGCAATAGCCTAAGCCTTTATTTTTTATAGAAATTGTAATCTTGTAAATTATTTATCCAAGTTGCTGAAATAGTGAATTCTGTGGTGAATTTTTGACATGCTCGGAGCATAAAAAAGGCCTCCGATCGGTGAGATGGGAGGCCTTATAAAGGTTCTATCTAAGACAAATTACGCTTCTCTTTGTCTTCTAGGATCATTAAGTGGTCTTGCAAGTGCCCGCGGATTACTGATGATCTGCGCAGGCTGTGCGGTATCTAGTGGTTGAGATAATTGCACTTCGCAGGTTAATGACTGAATACTGTCTGTACTTACCACTCTTGGATTAACTCTAGGGTCGTTACTGGCACGAGTGTATTCACGTACTTTTTCGTCGGCTCTCTCGTCAGTAGCTTCTGATGTATCTGTAACCATTTCTTCAGAAGGTATTTCTGTAGAGATAGCATCAGTAGTTACAGCAGAGACTTCGTCTGGAGCGTCAACAACTTTTTCTGCGCTAACACTGTCTTCTGCACTAACACTGTCCTGTTCAGAGGTCATCACTTCTTGTGGTTCAGTGATTTGTGTTTCCGGAGTCTCTACTTTTACAGAAGGTTCTGTGTTGTTCGCTTCTTCAGCCACCGCTTCTGGCTCTTGAGTCTCTATCTTCTCGATCTCTGCTGTTGTTTCGGTAACTTCAGGCTCTTTCGCTTCTGGAGCACTGTCAACTTCAACCTGAGTATCAGCTTTGGTTGTTGGCTTATCGATCTCTGATCGAGGAGCTTCAGCCGCAGGAGTCGTTTCGCTTGGAGCCTGTTTCATCATCACTTCTTGAGAATCAATCGCGTTGGAAACCTGTTGATTTAAAGACTCTTCAGTCGCGTTGTTGCTACTTTCTATCGCTGTTTGAACTTGATCATCGCCAATATTTTGCTCACGGCGGCCGCGGCGTCTTTGTTGAGGGCGTGGACGCTTGTTGGCGGGGCGCTTATTGGGACGATCATCTTGTACCGTATCGTTACTTCGATTCTTTGTTTCTTCCGCTATTGATGTTTGGCGATTAGAAGAAACTTCTTCGTTATTACGATCCGTTTTTTTCGGGCGTCGAGTACTGTCAGTGCGGGTATCGCTTGGAGTTTTGTTGTCGTCGCGATTACGATTATTTCTTCGCGGACGTGACTGACCATCTTCGCGGCGACGGCGATTATGTCTGCCCACTGACTTTTTGTGAGTCTCAGGTTTCTCGTCTTCACTAAAGAACTGTTTGATGAGTTTTAATAGTTTGCTAATCAGGCCGGGTTCTTTCGTCGGTGCTGGCGCCGGAGTTTGAGGAGCAACACGCTCGACGGCGGCTTTTTGAACCTCCGGAGTTACCTCGCGCAGAATAGATTGCGATTCTGATGGCTGCTCTTCATGAGTGACGGTAATTTTGTAGCTCGTTTCGAGAGTGCCTTCGTCATTTTCTCTCAATCGTTGAACTTCAAAATGCGGAGTAAACATTTCTTCATTCGGCACAATCACTATGCGAGTGTTATGGCGCTTTTCGATATCAGAAATGGATTTACGCTTTTCGTTTAATAGGTAGGTACCGACGCTTACCGGAGTGATGGCTCTAATTTCGGCGCTAAAGTCTTTCTGTGCTTCTTCTTCGATCAAGCGAAGGATAGACAATGACAATGGCTTGGTACTTAGAATGGTGCCTTGACCGCTGCAACGCGGACATACTTTAGATGTTGTTTCACCCAATGATGGACGCAAACGCTGGCGAGACATCTCTAGAAGACCAAAGCGCGAGATTCGTGAGGTTTGTACACGTGCACGATCCATCGATAGAGCATCGCGAAGTCGGTTTTCTACTTCACGCTGGTTTTTCGACGATTGCATGTCGATAAAGTCAATTACTTGAAGGCCGCCGATGTCTCTTAATCGCAATTGGCGAGCAATTTCATCAGCTGCTTCTAAGTTGGTTTGAAGAGCGGTTTCTTCAATATCGCCGCCTTTAGTCGCGCGCGCCGAGTTGATGTCGATAGAAACTAGAGCTTCGGTAACGTCAATTACAATTGATCCACCAGAAGGTAGTTTAACTTCACGTTGGAAGGCAGTTTGGATTTGGCTCTCGATTTGGAAGCGGCTGAATAACGCGGTACGCTCATTATAGAGCTTAATCTTGTTTCGATAATTAGGCATGATTTGATCAACAAATCCGCAGGCCTTTTCGAAAGCTTCTTCGTTATCAATGATAACTTCTTTGATATCAGGGCGTAGGTAGTCACGAATCGCACGAATAACTACATCGCTTTCTCTAAACAGAAGAGGGGATTGAGCGGTTTCGAAAGCTTCTTTAATTTTGGTCCAAAGGTGTACTAGTGCATCTAGATCCCACTGTAACTCTTCGGCGTTGCGGCCAACACCAGCGGTACGCACGATAATGCCCATACCCTGAGGTAAATCGATGCCGCTTAAAGCTTCTTTTAATTCACTGCGATCATCGCCGTCTATGCGTCTTGATATGCCGCCAGCACGCGGATTGTTTGGCATTAAAACCAAATAACGGCCTGCAAGACTGACGAAGGTTGTAAGTGCAGCACCTTTATTACCGCGCTCTTCTTTATCAACCTGAACAATTAACTCCATGCCTTCTTTAACTACGTCTTTGATACGTAGACGACCTTCAATATCTTTAGGTTGTTTTATGAAGTATTCGCGAGAAATTTCTTTAAGAGGTAGGAAACCATGGCGCTCTGCGCCATAGTCAACGAACGCAGCTTCTAAGCTTGGTTCGATGCGGGTAATTTTGCCTTTGTAGATATTGGCTTTCTTTTGTTCGCGGGTGCGATTTTCGATATCTAAATCGTAAAGCCATTGACCGTCAACAAGTGCAACACGCAGCTCTTCGGGCTGAGTGGCATTGATTAACATTCTTTTCATAATTCACCTAGCTAATTCAAGTTACTAGGCGTGGCGCGTATCAAAAAAGCTCGATACAAGATTTATAAAGGTTCAAGACTGTAAGAGTTGCCGTTGTTTCGCTTGGGTTACCAAGCATTTCCGCCATTATGTACTTGTGCAAAAAAGACGAATTCGGTGACTCATAGTTCAGGTTTTCAAAAGCTCTGCTAATGCAGCCTAAACATAAATATCATAAGTGTTTGTTTTCGAAAAGATTATCTCGGGTTGAAAAGAGACTTTAACAAGTTGGAATTCGGTACATGTTTAATTTTAAGCGTCATATGGCTTGTTCTACTTGTTGCGTTTTGTGCTTCCCGTCCACAAATTTTTAATTTGAGGTGAGCTTGCAGTTTAGTAGTTACACAATGATTTTTAGCTGATGTATAAGGGTATAAATTATGTGCAGTTGCATTTTTTGCTTAATATTTAATCAGTAATGCAAGGGCAATGGTAAATAAATTCTCATTTTAATCAGAGTCCTGAAAATTTTTAACAGCCTGTCTGTTAAATCTTTAGCACAAACCTTGCGGTTTTGGGACTAATTGACGCTGGTAATTGAAGCGCTAAATTTTGTTAATGTTGAGAATATATGTAAGCCATCTTCGACCCGAAGGCCGTCAATATCTACTTTGTTAGCAACTGCGCTCCCAAAACTACTAGTTTTGGAGCTAATTAAAAAAACTACCTAATCACTGTGTTCATTAATTCAGCGTAATTCTATCGAAATATCACTGAATTACTTTGTTATTGCCACGCCTATTTATTAAATAATTGTTCTAGTCTTTTCGTACTTCTTAATCTGTTCTAAATATGATTTCTATGTCAGTGCCGTGTTTACATTTTGATGAAAACATTACCTAAGAGTTTAGTTTTAATAGGCTTTGCAAATGAATGCTACCCAGACAAAACTCTTACAATCCTGAGTTTCCTCAATTAAATCATGTTGCCACGCTCAAAAATGTTGCTCACCAATTAAACTATTAACAGTTTTTAATATTAGCTGTGCAACACATTAATAATAGTCCAGCGATAATTGACCACTGGGTTTTTTCTGTACGATTTTTTACGGTTTAAATCCTTGTAATCAACGTTAGCTTTTGGCATTAATTCGCTGATTTTTATGGGTTTTTTCCTTTTTATAAAGAGCTACCAGAAATTAGTCTTAAATGGTACTGAGTATAGCAGTCCATTTTGTTGAATCTCTGGAGTGGGGTTAGATTAGTTTGCGCACGCAATCACTTTGGTAAGGTAGATAACTGTTACTTTTTTGATTCAAAAAAGCGCACAGAGAAATAGTTTCACTAAAGATCAGAAGCATTCAAAATTTTGTGCATTTGAAAAGCTTGCTGTCGTTTAGAGTCTCTGTCAGCTATATTGCTTTGCAAAGTTGAAGGACTTGGCGTTTGATGTAACCTAAATTGCCCAGAACTCTTTGAAAAACCCACAAATTAATTTATCAAGCATTCTCTCTGTTGGCAACTTAACATTTAAGTTATTCGATTATAAAGTCCAAAAAAATCCACTGTTGCGACCAAACATTGAGCTGTTCATGTTGTGCAGCTGCGCTACGTTTGGGGGTTTCTGGTCAATCCATTACACTTCGTAAAATCTAACGCTCAATAACGGAGTCTACTCGCGTTGCAAACTCAGTATGAAAAAGTCCAGCTGATTACCATCGATGATGGAAATAATGGTCAACGAATTGATAATTTCTTAATCTCCAAACTGAAAGGTGTTCCTAAGTCGCGTTTGTACAGAATTCTTAGGAAAGGTGAGGTAAGAGTTAATAAATCGCGAGTTAAACCAGAGTATAAGCTCGAATTAGGCGATGTTGTCCGTGTTCCTCCAATCAGAGTGGCGGCAGAGAAACCAAAGACGGCGATCAGCCAGGCTTTGTTTCAGTATCTTGAACAGGCAGTACTGTATGAAGATGCTTACTTTTTGGTTATCAATAAACCAGCCGGTATAGCGGTACATGGTGATGACGCCGGATCACCTGGATTAATTGAAGCGTTGCGGGAGGTACGAAAAGATTGTCGCTTCTTAGAGTTGGTTCATCGTATCGATAAAGAGACTTCCGGTTGCCTAATGGTTGCTAAAAAGCGAAGTGCTCTTAAGTTTTTGCAAGAACATCTAAAAACAAAAACCGAATTTAAGAAAAGTTATCTTGCTTTGACCATGGGTGTCTGGAAAGAAAAATCCGTATTTTGTGATGCGCCTCTGGAGCGCGTCGGAAACAAATCGAACGGACAGTTTGTGCGAATTTCTGAAGAAGGTAAAAGTTCTCAAACCAATATTCAGGTCTTACAGCAATTTGTTTTATCTGGAGTTGGGCAGTTTTCGCTCATCGAGGCTGTTCCAATTACTGGCAGAACTCATCAGATTCGTGTTCATGCCCAGTATCTGGGACACGCGTTGGTAGGCGATGATAAGTATGGTAATGATGAAATTAACGCCTGTTTTCGTAAATTAGGTCTTAAAAGGCTGTTTTTGCATGCCCAAAAACTGGAAATACCCAACCCTGACTCTTCTTCAGAAAGTCGTAAATTCATATCAGTTGAAGCGCCTATTCCCGAAGATTTGCGCAAAACACTCGATCTAATAAGCTGATCGGATTTCTCTCTACTTGATGAATTTAGTGCTTCTTCTATGTTGTTTGTATTTGATTGGGATGGGACTCTGTGTGATTCCCTCGACAAGATTGTTCGTTGTGTCCACCTTGCGGCCCACCAAGTGGGCGAATCTTTGTGCAGTGATGAAGATGTAAAATCCATCATTGTTTTGTCGTTAACCAATGCAATTTCTACCCTGTATCCACGTGCTGATGACGATTTAGTTGAGCGCATGGCGGCGGCGTATTCGGCGGCGTTTTTAGCTGATGATTCGCCACTTACGTTATATTGTGGTGCTGAAGAAACCCTTTCTACTTTGGTAGATCGAGGGCACACACTTGCGATCGCAACCGGAAAAAGTCGCAAAGGTCTTGATCGTGTGCTTTCCGAGAGTGGTATTGAGCATTTTTTCAGCGCTTCTCGATGTGCTGATGAAACCAAATCAAAGCCACACCCTAAAATGCTTTTTGAATTGTTGGATGAACTTCGATTCACACCAAAAGATGCTGTTATGGTCGGAGACACCTCTTTTGATATGGAAATGGCGCAATCGGCCAATATGCATCGCATTGCTGTGTCTTATGGTTCTCATTGCGTGCAAAATTTGCACAGGTTCGATTTGAGTTACGTCGCAGACTCGTTGTCTGACTTGTTATATTGGCAATACTCCTAAAACTACACGCAATTCAGCGGGTTGAGCTTGGTAAATAGCACGCTGACCCAATTATTTCAAAATCGCAACCAATCACATGTTTTGAGTGTCTATCGGGTTCAGCTCAACTTACTACGTATAAATTCACGCATTAACTCGGTCTTTATTTAGGAGATACAGTGTCAGATCATCCTTCGAATAACATGAGCTCAAAAGAATGGCAGATCATCGAAAAGATTTTGCTGGAGACTCATAAAGAGCAGAAACGTACACGTCGCTGGGGTATTTTTTTTAAAGTACTCGTATTTGTTTATATTTTTGCAGTGCTTTTTCTATTGCGTGCTGGTGGCCAATTTTCGGGTGCCATTGAGGGGCAGTCGGAGCATGTTGGTTTGGTGAGTGTAAATGGCGTAATTGCTGCTGACTCAGACGCCAATGCCAACACGGTTGTTACCGGGCTAAGAAAGGCCTTTGAATCTGATAAGTCAAAGGCAATTATTTTGGCGATCAACAGTCCGGGAGGTAGTCCGGTTCAGGCGGGTTATATAAATGATGAAATATACCGATTAAAAGGTCTTTATCCTGATAAGAAAGTTTACGCCGTGATTTCTGATCTCGGTGCTTCAGGTGCATATTACATCGCCGCAGCCGCCGATGAGATCTATGCCGATAAAGCGAGTTTGGTCGGTTCTATCGGTGTAGTTGCTTCAGGTTTTGGTTTTGTCGATCTAATGGAAAAATTAGGTGTTGAGCGGCGCCAATACACAGCCGGTGAACATAAGGCTTTTTTAGATCCTTTCTCACCAGAGAATGAATCAGAGGTTAACTTTTGGACCAGCGTGTTAAAGGATACACACGATCAGTTTATTTCTGTGGTTAAAAAAGGCCGCGGTGACAAAATTGATACTAATAACCCAGATTTGTTTTCCGGTTTAATTTGGAATGGTGAGCAAGCTAAAGATTTAGGGCTAGTGGATGGTTTAGGCAGCGCTGGAGCCGTGGCTCGAGATGTTGTTGGTGTTGAGAATATTGTTGATTACAGTGTCCAGAAAAACCCATTGGAACAGTTTGTCGAGAAATTTGGTATTTCTGTGGGAGAGGGCATTTCTTATAAAGTATCTAGTGAATCGCACTTTCAATTGAACTACTAATCTTGACATGTGCTACAGAGTCATCGTTTGAATGGCTTTGTAGCATGTTTGCTTGTTACTGTGATCTTTCAGGGTGTGTAGGGGGTTGTTAGGTGTTGTACCTAGATTATCTCGATTCCGTATTGGCTCAACAGCTTGCATAGGGTGATCAAAGGCAAGCCTACTAGCGTGTTTGGGTCGGTAATTTCGATTGATTCGAAAAGGGCTATTCCTAATCCTTCCGACTTAAAGCTCCCACAGCAATCGAATGGTTGTTCTTTGTGTAGATAATTCTCTATCTGTGAATCGGAAAGGTTTTTAAAATTGACCGTGCAGACTTCGAGAACGGATTGTGTTTGCTGGTTCTCGGTTGAAAAAATCGACACGGCAGTTTCAAATTTGACAGATTTTCCGCTGGATGCCTTGAGTTGTTGAAAGGCAATATCAAAGCTTCCCGGTTTTCGCAAAATTGTTCCATCAATGTGTGCAACTTGATCAGATCCTATAATAAGTGCAGGTCTCTGATCTTCCGACAGCAGTAAATTTACCGAGGTGGCTTTCTCGGCGCTCAAGCGCAAAGCTCGTGAGCTTGGTGCTTCCAGTTCGATAAGACGTTCATCGATGTTCGATGCTATTTGGATAAAATCTAACCTGAGTTTTGCCAAGATTTCAGCTCGATATTTTGAGGTAGAGGCAAGAACGAGTGTAGGTTTTGATTGGACTTTCACGGGGAATAGGTATTTATATGTTCTTTAATATGGATTTGTGCCTAAAAAGCAAGAATTTCTTTTGACAGTCAACAGCAGTATACATAGAATTGCGCGCCTATGAATGAGCGCACCATCCGAAATTCAATACCACGCTTTATTGATGCTAGAAAGCTGGCTCAAAAAGATGCTGTTATTGAAGGTAATGTGATTATCAACAGCCTAGATCGCTTATCTGAGCTGGCACATAATCAGTCAGATGTTATTACAGTAACATTTGCTTTTGATATTGATGATCACGGTTATATTGTGATTCAGGGTGAGATCAAGTCAGAAATTGCTCTGACTTGTCAACGTTGTTTAGAGCCAATGATATTTCCGATTGATACATCGGTAAATATTGCGGTAGTTCGCGATCAAGAAGCCGCTAAACAATTACCGAAATCACTAGATCCTTGGATTGTTGAAAGTGAAAGTGCTGATCTATATGAACTGATTGAAGAAGAAATTCTTCTTGAGGTACCAATAGCGCCTTTTCATGAACATCAGTGCATTCCAGAAAATTTGTTTTCTTCCGGTGAAAAACCGAAAGAAATCCCAAAAACTAATCCATTTAGCGTTTTGGAGCAATTAAAGGGCTCGTCGAGTAAGTCAGACTAATGTCTATTCTAAAGGCGCCCCAGCTTCAATCGAGAATTTTAGGAGCTTAAAAAATGGCAGTTCAACAAAACAAAAAAACCCGTTCACGTCGTGGCATGCGTCGCTCTCATGATGCTTTAACTGGCCCAACTCTTTCAATCGACGGCACTTCTGGTGAAAAACACTTGCGTCACCATGTGAGCGCAGACGGTTTCTACCGCGGCAAGAAAGTAATTAGCACAGGTAACGAAGAGTAGTTGATATCGTCAATTACTATCGCTATTGATGCGATGGGTGGAGATCAAGGTCTCCACTCAACAATTCCAGCTTGTATAGATTATGCAAGTGAACATCCTTCCGATACATTATTGATTTTCTCGTCCGAGAATATTAACCATCAAAATCTTCCCAGCAATATCCAGGTTATCAAAGCTAACAGCTCTGTATTGATGACAGAAAGTGCCGCATATGCTTTGAGACATCGATCTGATTCAACGATGGCCGGGGCCTTAAACGCTGTTGCTGAGGGACGAGCCCAAATTTGTCTCAGTTCCGGTAATACTGCCGCATTGATGGCGCTTGGGTATCATATTCTGGGTACTTACGAAGGTCTTCGTAGGCCAGCGATATGTAAGCCGATTCCAACCTTAAATAAACACAGTTACATGCTTGATTTGGGCGCCAATGTGCGAGCCGATCCTCATCAGTTACTAGAGTTTGCTCGTCTTGGCAGCGGTTTGGCAAAACTGCTCGATGACAATGCTTCACCTAAGGTTGCGCTGCTGAATATTGGTACTGAAGAGCAAAAAGGGAATCAGTTAATTCATCAAGCGAATGAGCTGCTCTCTGAGTGTCCGGACATTAATTATGTTGGTTATATTGAAGGCGATTCCATATACAGTGGAACGGTTGACGTTATTGTTTGCGACGGATTTGTCGGCAACGTTGCCCTTAAGGTGAGTGAAGGTGTTGCCAAGCTGGCTTTGTCTCAATTGAAATCGTCGTTTAAATCTAGCTTCTATGGTCGTGCGCTTGGCCAATTTGCCCGGCCATTGTTGCGAAAATGGCGTACACAATTCGACCCTGCTCGCTATAATGGCGCCTGTTTTCTGGGCCTCAATGGTGCGGTGATAAAAAGTCATGGGTCCGCAGACGCGCAGAGTTTTCGGTTTGCTATTGAAATGGCTTCGGATTTTGCCAAGAAGCAAACCACTAGCAGGCTTCAACGTTATTTTCAGGACAGTTAGTTCTTTGTGTATTTCATCAATTTGGCTGAGCTGAAAATAGATAAGTATCTATTTAATTATAAAAGAGAATTTTTATGACTATGCCGAACTTGGCATTTATTTTCCCCGGCCAAGGTGCTCAATCTGTGGGTATGATGGCTGAGCTTGCCAGTGAGTATCCCATCGTTAAAGAAACCTTCGCGCAGGCGTCGGCGGTATTAGGTTACGATCTATGGTCTCTTTCCCAAAATGACGAGACCGGGCAAATCAACATGACCGAAATTACTCAGCCGTTATTGTTAACGGCCAGTGTTGCCGCTTGGCGAGTATGGTCAAGCATCACTAAGGCGCGTCCGGCGTTTTTATCTGGACACAGTCTGGGCGAGTGGTCGGCTCTAGTTTGCGCTGGTGTGGTTAGTTTTGAAGACGCAGTTAATTTAGTAAGGCTGCGTGGCAAATACATGCAAGAAGCCGTACCTGCGGGTGTTGGCGCTATGGCAGCTGTAATAGGGCTTGATGATGAGTCGGTAATGAAGGCCTGTGAGACAGCTGCAGAAGATCAATTTGTTGCTCCGGTTAACTATAACGCTCCAGGTCAAGTTGTAATAGCTGGGCATAAAGAAGCGGTGGACCGAGCCATAGTGGCGTGTAAGGCATCTGGTGCTAAAAAAGCCATGCCGTTGGCCGTAAGCGCTCCTTTCCATACCGTATTAATGAAGCCTGCTGCTACAAAGTTGGCTGAAGAGATAAAGCAAGTTACTTTCAATTCGCCAGAGATTCCAGTTATTCACAATGTCTCCGCTGCGCAAGAAAGTGATCCTGAGTCGATCAAAAATTTAATGATTCAGCAGATATATTTACCGGTTCGCTGGGTTGATTGTGTCAAAGCTTTATCGGCAAGTGGTGTTCAACAGGCCGTTGAGTGCGGTCCTGGTAAAGTGCTTAGCGGTATGATCAAACGCATTGATAAAAGTATACAGTGTTTCCAATCAGAGACTCCTGATGCAATTTCAGAAGCGGTTGAGGCCGTCAACGCTTAATTTTAAAAGCTGGGTGTATACCTGGTTTTGAAAGTTTACTCGCAATTAGGTTGAAGAATTTATGTCATTAGAAGGTAAGGTCGCGATAGTAACGGGTGCATCGAGAGGTATAGGTGCAGCAATCGCCAAGAAGCTGGGTAAGTCTGGAGCAACTGTTATTGGTACTGCAACCAGTGAAAATGGTGCCTCGGCTATCACAGACTACTTAAAAGCAGAAGGTATTTCTGGTCAGGGTTATGTGCTTGATGTAAGTGATGCCGAATCGGTACAGGCGTTCTTAGAGTCTGTAAGCAAAGATTGGTCTGCGCCTTTAATATTGATCAACAACGCGGGTATTACCAAAGATAATTTGTTAATGCGCATGAGCGATGATCAATGGTTTGATGTTATCAACACCAACTTGAATTCAATGTACCGACTTTCTAAGGGCGTATTGCGTTCAATGATGAAAGCTCGCTGGGGACGCATTGTTAATGTTGCTTCGGTGGTTGGTTCGATGGGCAACGCTGGTCAGACTAACTATGCCGCTACAAAAGCGGGCGTAGCAGGTTTTGCGCGTTCTTTGGCAAAAGAAGTTGGCTCTCGTGGCATTACGGTGAATACTGTTGCTCCAGGATTTATTGATACAGATATGACACGGGCTTTGACCGACGAGCAAAAAGCCCCTATGTTGGCAGCTATTCCACTTGCCCGTTTGGGTGAGCCAGAAGAAATTGCCTCTGTGGTCGACTTTCTTGTAAGCGACGGCGCAGCATACGTTACCGGCGAAACTTTACATGTAAACGGCGGTATGTATATGGCGTAAGGACTTTATTAGTCTTTAGCGCTTAATAACGAGAATTTTTTCACATCTTGCATTCACAAATTTATTGTTATGCATGTACAATGCGGCCTCGTGTTTGGCCGCGACAATATAACAGGTCGTAACCGCAGGAAACGGACGGCGGCTCAACCGAATTTATACCGACTAGGAGTTAAAAAACCTTATGAGCAGCATTGAAGAACGCGTTAAGAAAATCGTTGCCGAGCAACTTGGTGTTAAAGAAGAAGAAGTAAAAACTGAAGCATCTTTCGTAGAAGACCTTGGTGCCGATTCTCTTGATACCGTTGAGCTGGTAATGGCTCTTGAAGAGGAATTCGAAACCGAAATTCCTGATGAAGAAGCCGAGAAAATCACCACCGTACAATTAGCAATCGACTACATTAACGCTAACTTGGCGTAATTTTTACTCGATTGTTACATCGTTGCTAAAGCCGTACTATCTACTTAGTGCGGCTTTTGTTTTATATGCGTTATAAATTTTTTCGGAATTGGTAAAGCTTTATTATTGCAATACATGTTTAAATCAATTCGGAATTTCTATGTTTGCTAGAGTTTTTGTTTTCGGGAGGCAATCGTGACCCGCAGAAGAGTTGTTGTGACCGGATTGGGCATGGTTAGTCCAGTCGGCAACACCGTCGCCGAGTCTTGGACGAACATTAAAAATGGTGTGAGTGGTGCGAGAACCATCGATACCTTCGATATCTCTCCATTTACCACCCAGTTTAGCTGTTCGGTCAAAAATCTTGACCTTGATCCATACTTGACACCCAAAGAAGCGAAAAAAATAGATGCTTTTGTTCAGTATGGAATGGCAGCTGGCATTCAGGCGATGTCAGACTCTGGTTTAGAAGTCTCTGAAGAACTTGCACCGAGAATGGGTGCTGTAATTGGTTCTGGCATTGGTGGCCTTCAAGACATTGAAAATGTCACATTAACCATCGAAAACAAAGGTCCTAAGCGAGTTAGTCCTTTTTTCGTTCCAGGTTCCATCACCAATATGATCTCGGGCAACCTATCGATTCGATACGGTTTTAAAGGTCCGAATTTGGCGGTAGTGACAGCTTGTACCACAGGAACTCACGCCATTGGTTTAGCTGCGCGTTCAATCATTCACGACGAATGTGATGTGATGTTGGCTGGCGGTGCTGAAATGGCAACGACTCGCGTGGGTTTAGCTGGTTTCAGTGCAGTTAGAGCCTTATCGACTCGCAACGACGCTCCAGAGCTTGCCAGCCGTCCTTGGGATATTAACCGTGATGGTTTTGTTTTGGGGGATGGTGCTGGGATTGTTGTACTGGAAGAATACGAACATGCTAAGGCGCGTGGCGCGACTATTTATGCCGAGCTTTTAGGCTTTGGTATGAGTGGCGATGCGTACCATATTACTTCTCCTCCAGAAGATGGCGCCGGCGGTGCCTTGGCAATGAAGAACGCTCTCCGAGATGCCAAAATGAATCCTGAGCAGGTTGATTACATCAATGCTCACGGTACTTCGACACCAATCGGTGATTTGGCGGAAATTCGTGGTGTGAAGTCCTTGTTTGGCGATCACCAAAGTAAGTTAGCTATAAGTTCTACCAAGTCGATGACGGGTCACCTTCTCGGTGCTGCTGGAGCTGTTGAAGCTATTTTTACCGTTTTGGCCTTAAAAGATCAGGTTCTTCCACCTACTATTAACTTGGACAATCCAGAGCCTGAAGTTCAAGGCCTAAATCTGGTTCCTCACGAAGCTCAATCTTCGGAAATCAGTGTAGCGTTATCAAACTCCTTTGGATTTGGTGGAACCAACGGTACTTTAGTATTTGGAAAAGTTTGAGATCCAGATGCTTGCGAGAATCTCTGATCGTTGTATCTTAGCCATGTTACGCAATTAATTTGCTTTGATTGGCAGAGATTCTGGATACCGTTTAGATGCTTAAAAAAATCGCACTCACTCTATTATTGATTTCGATCACTGGGGCAGGTGCGATTTTTTTTGCTTGGCAATCTCTTGTTACTTGGGCTCACAGCCCATTGTCTCTATCGTTCGATGACTTTGTGATCGAACGTGGTCAGAACCTGACTCAAATTTCCAAAAGACTTCTTAGTGATGAACCTCGTTGGAAGCAACGGGCGGCAGTGTTTTATGCCTCTCGACTAGGATTGACGCGCATTAAGTCAGGTGAGTACCAAATTTCGAATACAGAGACTTGGCACCAACTTCTTGAGAAGTGGGTTCTAGGCCAAGTTGTTGTGCGTCAGGTCACCTTGGTTGAAGGTTGGACGATTAACCAAGCACTTGAACAGCTCCATAAGCAAGAAAGGCTCGTACAAACACTTTCATCGATAAAATCTGCCGAGCTGTTGGCTAAGCTGCCCAAAGACAATAACTTTCCAGAAGGGTGGTTTTTTGCCGATACCTATTCGTATCAATCCGGCGATAGCGATTTAGATATTTTAGAACGTGCCCACCTACGAATGATTCGCGAGCTGGATGATTCTTGGCAAAAAAGAGCTGACAACCTTCCATTGGCTTCGCCATACGAAGGGCTTATTTTAGCCTCCATTGTTGAGAAAGAGACCGGTGTCAAAAGTGAGCGACCCAGAATAGCCGGTGTTTTTATCGAACGATTACGTCGCGGAATGAGATTGCAGACCGATCCTACCGTCATCTATGGTTTGGGTGAAAGCTATCAAGGTAATCTTACTCGCACTCATCTGCGCCAGGCCACCGACTACAATACCTATGTCATTAGCGGTTTACCGCCTACGCCGATCGCGTTGGTTGGTAAAGAGTCTTTAGACGCCGTTTTTCAGCCGCTTGAAGAAGATTATTTGTATTTCGTAGCGAAAGGCGACGGCAGTCATTATTTCTCTAAAACATTAGAAGAGCATAACAATGCCGTGCGCCGCTATCAAATTGAAAAACGTGCCCAGAATTATCAATCCAGTCCTTCATCACAGTGAGTATTTAAACTTGTGACTGAGTCATTTATTTCTGAACTCCAGCCAAAGCGCGGTAAATTCATCACTTTCGAAGGCGGTGAGGGTGGTGGTAAATCAACCAATATCCAATTTGCTAAAGACTATTTAGCGGAGCAAGGCATCGATTTACTACTAACTCGTGAGCCAGGTGGTACACCTTTAGCCGAAGAAATTCGGGGATTGCTCCTTGCTAATCGTGAAGAGTCTGTTGATGAAATGACCGAGCTGCTACTGGTTTTCGCCGCAAGAGCTCAACATCTCAACCAAGTAATTCTACCGGCACTGGAAAAAGGTCAATGGGTGTTGTGTGATCGCTTTACCGACGCTACCTACGCATATCAGGGGGCAGGTAGAGGACTGTCTATTCATGGAATTCAAACATTAGAATCACTCGTTCAGCGAGAGCTTCGGCCCGATTTAACCTTGTTGTTTGATTTGGATGTGAACATTGGCGCAGAAAGAGCTCGTGGAAGAGGCGCATTGGATCGTTTCGAAAATCAAGAGATGGCGTTCTTTGAGCGTGTGCGCGACATGTATTTGAAGCGCTCCGTCAGTGAATCGTATTATCGAATTATCGATGCAGGTCGATCGCTCCCTGAAGTTCAAGAATCGGTAAAAGCTTGCCTGCAAACTTGTCTTTTTGATAAAAACCGTCAGTGATTTGAGGGTATAAATATTGTTGGCTGTTTTTCTAAGGTCTCAATTTTTCGTATTAATTGCATTCTACCTATACATGGGTGTGATTAACGTTGCAGGAACGTCTCTCGCCAGTATTAACGATCTATTCATGCACGCTGCTGGTTATTGTGTTTCGGTTTTTTCGGCATTTTTAGCGTATGGTTTGTTGCGCCAGTTTTGGAAGGTCGTCTGCTCAATTTGGATCTTCTCAATTGGTGTAGAGATCATTCAATTTGTCTTGCCGTGGCGGACTTTCGATTGGTTCGACATACTGGCAAACCTCGGCGGGCTCTTGGTTGGATTTACCATTATTCAATTAACCAAACCGCTCTTTTTACCCTATTTGGCAAGGCTACACGCTAAAGCAAAAAGCTTTTAATGCTAATGCTGCTTGGGTTTCTGTGCGTCATGTTAAATAAAACCGTTCGATAAAACAGAGGCGGCTTTTGAAGCGTTGTAAATTAATTCAAAAGGTACAGGGAATCGAACTTTAAAACGGTGCGCGGCAGGTAAGGGTAATCCAACCGGGATATACCGGATGTTTAAATTGAATGCGTTGTGCATGTAGCAGCAATCTATCACTTTGTGCTCTACTGGATTCTGTTCCATAAAGACTGTCGCCTAAAATCGGATGGCCTAAAAATTCTGTGTGCACTCTCAATTGATGGGAGCGACCCGTTACTGGTTTTAGCAGCAGTCGGCTTTGGTTTTTGGTTTTATTTTGTTCTAATCGATGGTATTCGGTCAGGGCGTGTTTGCCGTCACTGTGAATCATTTGTTTGGGTCGGTTAGTCCAGTCGCAGATAAGCGGTTGCTCTACAAATCCATGCTCTAATTCGACACAACCTTCAACCACCGCAATGTATTCTTTGTGAATCTCTCGATCTTGAAACGATCTAGCCAGCTTGCTTAAGGACGTTTGATTTTGTGGCAATATAACTAGACCCGATGTTGCCATATCAAGTCGGTGAACAACTCGGCTGTTCGGGTGAGTTTTCAACATTCTATTGATCAAACAGTCTTGTTTTTCCGGCCCTTTTCCAGGTACTGTCAGCAAGTTTGCAGGTTTATTAACCACCAGTAAGTGTGGATCTTGGAAAACAATTTCTATTGGTGGCATGGGAGCAATCGTAAGTTTTTTGAAATTAATGACGCTATCGCGTTAAATGGCGGGCGAATACTGATAGGTTTTAACCGATCCGACAAGCATCCACGTGTATTTTTAAGTTTTTGTGTGAATATGAGTGCTCAATCTGAAACAGAATCATTGTTAACTTATCCCTACCCATGGCATCAAGCCGTCTGGCAAAAGCTGGAAAAGAGCATGGCTTCCGATAAGTTGGTTCACGCAATTCTGGTTGCAGGTCCTGCTGGTATTGGTAAACAAGCCTTGGTGACTGCATTGGCGCACCGCCTTTTGTGTACCAACTCTGAAAATGGAAGTGTGTGTGGTGTTTGCAAGGGTTGCCAGTTAAACGCGGCGCAGACTCACCCCGATTTAAAGTTTGTTATACCTGAAGAAAAAGGTAAGGCAATAAAAATCGAGCAAGTACGGGAATTAAATGAATTCTTCTCTAAAACCGCTCAACAGCTTGGCAAGAAAATCGCCATACTTGGCCCGGTAGAAAATTTAAATTTAAACTCAGCCAATGCATTACTCAAAACATTAGAAGAACCAACATCTAACTCTCATTTATTGTTATTTAGTCATCAACTTAGTGGTGTTCTTGCAACTATTCGCAGTCGAACGCAATTATTGTCCATGCCTATGCCGACAGAGCAAGAAAGTGTTGGCTGGCTAGAAACAATGACTGATTTAAATGCTCTAGAACTTCTCGAATTTTCCGGTGGCGCTCCTTTACGAGCGTTAGAATATTGTGATGTTACGATACTGGACGAACATAAAAAGATGGTCAGTTTGGTTTCACAGGTATATGACGGCGCAATTTCACCGCTTCTAGCCGCAGCACAATTACAAAAGCAAGATTTGCAATCGGTATTAACTTGTCTTCTTAATAATCTCGACTCTAAAGTGAGATCTGTTTTTTTGGGTGGGAATGAAGTTGATCCTCGTCTTACATGGTCGCTTCAAAAAATGTATGGCTTGAGGGACATTGTTATAGGTCTCGCTCACCAAATTACTAATGGGGCTAATCCTAATAAACAATTGGCGCTTGAAGAGATTTTTTATTCTTATGCTCAATGTGGTGTTAATCGATAAGTGGTCAAATGACGGAGTCAATTTCCTATCCGTTGGAAATTGATCTATAGTTGAGCAAAGCAATACCAGTTCAAAAGATTGACATTAGATTTTGATCATTTTAACAATATCTAATATTCTTAAGCGCTTGTTTACATTCAGTGCTTATTGATTCGAATTCAACAACTTGGCAGATATATATGGGTAGTGGTGCGCGTAACGGGATATTGTCTCTAACCATCAAAGATAAAGCAGTTCTTTACGCGGCGTACATGCCCTACGTACAAAATGGTGGCTTATTCATTCCAACACCAAAACCCTTTAATTTGGGTGATGAAGTGTTTATGTTATTGAATTTAATGGATGAACCCGAAAAAATACCCGTGGCCGGAAAAGTCATCTGGATTACGCCAAAAGGTGCACAAGGCAATCGTGCAGCAGGAATTGGTGTTCAGTTTAACGACCAAGACGACGCCGCTAACCGAAAAATAGAAACCTATTTAGCCGGCGCTTTAGAGTCTGATCGAATGACTCACACAATGTAATCTGTTTAGAGATCTGTTTGAGTTTGTTACTGCTGTTACTCCCTTCTTTTAATAAATTAATTTGTTTCAGATCTTGTTCTTTTAGATAATAAGATCGTTGCTATTTTTTGAATAAGCAATACCTTATTTTCAAACTTTTAATTATCCTCATAGTTTTAGTTCATGTTAATTGATTCCCACTGCCATCTTGATCGATTAAATCTAGCCCCTTACGGCGGCGATTTATCGAAAGCCATTGCCGCTGCGATTGATCGCGGCATTACTGAAATGCTGTGCATTTCGATCAGCTTGCAAAACAGAGCAGATGTTTTAGCGATTGCAGAGCAATACGACAGTATTTGGGCGTCTACCGGTGTTCATCCATTAGACGTGCAGTCAGGTGTTGCCTCAGTAGAAGATTTGGTCCAGTGGACTCGTCATCCCAAGGTGGTTGCTGTTGGCGAAACGGGTTTAGATTACTACTACGACACAGAAACCAAAGCGCTACAACAGGAAAGCTTTGCTATTCACCTGCAAGCTGCTGGTCAAGAAAATATCCCTGTTGTTGTACACACGCGTTGCGCGCAAGAAGATACTCTTAACTTAATTAAAGCTCATGGTAATCTCGAAAGTGCTGGCGTATTGCATTGTTTTACAGAGACTTGGGATATGGCTTCAAAAGCCATTGATCTGAATTATTACATCTCGATTTCTGGGATTGTTACCTTCAAAAATGCCGACGATTTACGCGATGTCGTAAAAAAAATTCCCCTCGATCGTTTGTTGGTTGAAACCGACTCTCCTTATCTAGCACCAATTCCATATCGTGGTAAAAAGAACGAGCCTAAGTATGTAAAAGAGGTGGCAGAATACATCGCTGAGCTTAGAGGTGTTTCGTTTGAAGAGTTGTCTTCGATAACGTCTGAAAATTTTAAACGTCTTTTCTCAAAGGCTGCTTAATAGAGACAACCTGAGCCAACAAATACGTATTAAGAAGATCTAATAAATAGGAAACTCTGATTAACCTAGAGTTTCTCGCGACACAAGGATGTGTCGCTAATTTCAAGAACTGTAAGTAATTGAAATTGTGAAGAAATTGGAAATCACATTTTCAATTTCTGCCCTCTGATTAAATCATGGATGAGTTAATCAGAGGTTCCAATAGTTATATCGAACCTAAAATTGCAATGAATACCTAGTGGCAAAGTTCGTTAAATCCGGTGATTGAACACTCTCCCATAAAGATTTTACCAGAGCAGCTCTGGTTTCTACTGTCCATTCACCTTTAGAAATCCACTCAACGATTTTCGCCGCAACGTTTGGATATTTAATTTGTAAATTAGGCTGATTGCTTAACCATTTACTGATCACATCGGTATTGAGCTTTTCCATAACACTTCCTAAGCCCAAAACTTTTAAGGCTTCTGCGTTAGAAAGCTGCTCCATTTGCCCGTGTAATGGTTTAACCAGTACTTTTTTACCGAGCTCAAGCGCTTCACTCACTAATTCAAATCCAGCATTACAAATTACGGCATTAGCTGACTTTAAATCGGACTTAAATCCCTCTCGGCTCAGTGGCCTTAAATGAAGGTTTCCATCATCAATTATGGAGTCAAATTCGCCGTAAAAATAAAACTCATAGTCAGAAATAGGCCTGAGAGTATCGATTACTTTTTGTTGATCTTCAAAACCTAGATATACCAAAACTTTATTCTCGGCGACGGGTGTATCTGAGTTTGGAATGTCTGCAATGGGGGGCAAAATCGGGTAACCAAAGTGATGCCAGTGGAGGCCTAAACCAATTTTTGCGGGCGCAAAATTACGCATAATTCCCTTGGTGAAGAGGTTTTCGCCTTTTTTGGGAATATTAAAATCAAACGCATATTGATGGCCGACGCCAATAACGGGTTTGTTGTTACGCTTGCCTGACCATGCCGTTATAGGCTCAAAATCCGTTAGAATTAGATCATAGTCGTCAAGATTTATTGTTTTAATATCTCTTACTAACTGACGGATACGATTTTTTTTAACAGTGGCAATAGGGTCTATTTTTCCAGATTTATGAACAAATGTTAGACCATCCAAACATTGCCAATTATTGAAGGGCTGCATATCGAAATATTTATTTCGATCACGTCCGCTGAACAGATAATCTACTTCAATGTTTGGAAAACTCGAAAACGCTGCTGATAGCGCTCTGGCGCGGGTGATGTGCCCATTACCGGTGCCTTGCACACCGTAGAGAATCTTCATCAATAAACCTTATATTGTACTTAAGAGAACTTTATCGCTGTGGTTGTTTTCGATTCATTCTTTGAACGTTAATCGAGAACCAGCTGGCCAAAGAGTTTCTATTGATAAACTTTGGCGGAAATTTACATTAAAACGCGTTAAGAACAAGTAGCGAGCACGCACTTCCTAGCGATGCGCCAGCGACAATATCTGTTGGGAAATGCACACCGAGCATGACTCTTGATAATCCAACGGTACTGGCCCAGCAAAGTAGCAGATAATAAACGGCAGGAAAAAGGCTTCCTAAAAGAAGGGCCATCATAAAGGCTGCTGAGGTGTGCCCCGAAGGAAAGCTAAATTGATCTGACGGAATTACAAGGGATTGGAAGTTGGGTAGGGCTTGTGGTGGGCGATTACGTTTGAATCGATTCTTCAAAAAGTAGTAGGTCGAGCGTTCTATAGCAAAGGCTGCAAATACCTTTGGTAAAAAGTTGACATAACCATAGACTGCCATAAACATAGCCGCGATTGCATAAAGCTGACCGTCGGCGGATTTAGAAACCCATCGACTTGCTTTAGAAATGCTTCGGTAATATTTAAAATTATGGCAACGTTCGAAGGTTGCTACATCAAAAGCATGAATGTTTTGCAATAGTTTCATCAGTTTCTTCCCTAAGCTGGAAATACTCTAAAACTGAGTTATTACATTTTAATGAGCAAATTGTGGAATTATGATGACATTATGATCAATGTTATTTTCTATCTAATTTGTTCTCGGGTTTATTAGTAAAACGTTAAGTTAAATTTTCTTCAATTATTAGGTCAAATTTTTCATGAATAAAACTCAAGTGGCAGAAATGCTCAACTTACAGAATCAGATCAACACAAAAGTTCATGAGGATTGGCGTAATCAACAATTTGAGTGGTATCGCGCAGTTTGGGTAGAGTGCGCTGAATTGTTGGATCACTATGGTTGGAAGTGGTGGAAAAAACAAACTCCTGACATTAAGCAAGTTCAATTAGAGTTAATTGATATTTGGCATTTTGGGTTGAGCATGATTCTCGAATTACAAGACGATATAAATACCGCCGCGGATTATGTTGTAAGTGAGTTTCAGCAATCTTCCGCTCATGAGTCCGTAAGCACCGATTTTAAGATTTTGTTGGAGCAATTCACTGGTCAAGTTTTAACTGAAAAAACGTTTAACTTTGCGTTATTTCTACAACTATTGAATATGGTTGAACTTGATTTTGCTGAACTCTACAGAACCTATGTTGGAAAAAATGTCTTGAATCGTTTTCGCCAAGATAATGGATACCAAGATGGCAGTTACCAAAAAACTTGGAAAGGCCGTGAAGATAATGAATGGCTACAGGATATTTTGGAAGAATTAAAACAAGAAGAGTGCGTTAATGGCGTATTTTCGGAGGTTTTATACCAAAGATTGGTCGATACCTATTCTAGACTTTAGTAGCAATATAGTCCGAAGCTATGTGATAAATTGCAGGAAAAGTATCGGTTTGGGTGAAATTTTGTTCAATTCTAACAAAATTGAATAAAGCCCAATCTTTTACAGGTGAAAATTACCGCCAAATACCTATAATTGGCGCACCTCTTCAACAGCCGCAAGCGGTTGTCAACTTCAAAACATGAATGGAGAAATACAGTGAAATCACCAGTACGTGTTGCCGTAACCGGCGCAGCGGGCCAAATTAGTTATTCACTTTTATTTAGAATTGCAGCTGGGGAAATGCTTGGTCCAGATCAACCTGTGATTTTACAAATGTTGGAAATTACTCCAGCGTTAGGCGCTCTTAAAGGCGTTGCAATGGAGCTTGATGACTGTGCATTCCCATTACTTGCCGGTATGGTATGCACTGACGATGCCAATGTTGCATTTAAAGATGCAGATTTTGCTTTGTTAGTGGGTGCTCGTCCTCGTGGTCCAGGTATGGAGCGTAAAGATCTTCTTGAAGCAAACGCTGCTATTTTCTCTGCTCAAGGCAAAGCGTTAAACGACAACGCTTCACGTGGCGTTAAAGTTCTTGTTGTTGGTAACCCAGCAAACACTAACGCTTTAATTGCTCAGCGTAATGCGCCAGACCTTAACCCACGTCAGTTCACTGCAATGACTCGCCTAGATCACAACCGTGCTCTAACTCAGCTTGCTCAAAAAACTGGCAAATCCATCAACGATGTTAAAAACTTGGTAATCTGGGGCAACCACTCTTCAACTCAGTACCCAGACATTCACCAAACCACCGTTGACGGCACCGATGCAATGTCTTTGATCGACCAAGCATGGTATGAAGCCGACTTTATCCCAACCGTACAAAAACGCGGTGCAGCAATTATTGATGCTCGTGGTGCTTCTTCTGCTGCATCTGCTGCAAACGCTGCAATTTTCCATATGCGCGATTGGGCTCTTGGTTCTGTAGAAGGCGATTGGGTTTCTATGGGCGTTTATAGCGATGGTAGCTATGGCATCGACGAAGGTTTGATCTACTCATTCCCTTGTGTATGTAAAGATGGCGATTGGACTATTGTTCAAGGTGTTGAACTTAATGAGTTCTCTGTCGCGAAAATGAAAGCGACTGAAGATGAACTTAAAGAAGAGCGTGATGCAGTAGCTCACTTACTTCCTTAATAGTTATCTTAATTAGCTTCTCAAAAAGGCTCAGCATTTGCTGGGCCTTTTTTGTTTGTTACGATTGAGTTATCGAATTGAAATTTGAACAAAGAGAATAAGATGACATATCCTAAAATCGGTAATTTGGCCCCAGTATTTAGCTTACAGAATCAGCGAGGCGAAGAGGTTTCTTTAAAACAATTTCGTGGCGAAAAATGGGTTGTGGTTTATTTTTATCCAAAGGCATCAACGCCGGGATGTACCACCCAAGCTTGTGGACTTAGAGATATTCAAGCCGAACTTGCAGCGCGAGATGTTGTGGTGCTTGGCTTAAGCCCTGATCCTGTTTCGCGATTGGAAAAATTTGCCGATAAGCAATCGTTAAATTTTGATTTGTTGGCCGATGAAGATCATCAGATTGCAGAAAAATATGGCGTATGGCAGCTCAAAAATTTTATGGGTAAAGAATTTATGGGTATTGTTCGTACTACGTTTATTATCGATAGTGAAGGTCGTTTGGTAAAAGTATTGGATAAATTCAAAACAAATAACCACCACGAAGTACTGTTAGAGGTGTTGTCTCAACTTCAATAGCTATTTATCTATTGTTGAAAGTGATTGAGGATGCTGGTTCTTATTTTTGAGTAAGTATCAGCATTAAATAGAATTTTTGTTCTCCCTTCCGCTGTTTTCTCCATTTTATTTTGTGAATTTTGTAGCAAATATAATTTTCTAAATTGGTATTACCCACTTTTAGTAATCTTTTTAAATTCCTGTTAATCCTGATTTTCTAATTAATAACGAAATAAATTTATACCCAAATACCGGGTATTATTTAGAGGTTTTATCCTCAATGTTATGCAATTTTTAAAATGCATTTGTCCTGCAAAAACATCAAAAACGGCTATGGTTAAATTATCTATTTCACAATAAAAAATGATCTTATGGGTTCTAGTTTTAAGCGTTGGCGCCTAATTTTGCATCAACTGTTTGAAGTTGCAGCTATTTGTAAAAATCTAATATTCATAAAATGAATTATAATAACACTCTGCTAATAACTATCTCTTTTTGATATATTCATCCTAATAAATTGACCTTAATTAGAATTGATATAATCATTAGCATGAATCTAATTAAGGTTGTGTCTAGCTTTTGGGTCAAATACAACAAAATTTATAGCGATTGCTCTTGCTCACATACTTTTCTAATAGAGAATAAATGTGTTTATTTTTCAGTCTATAATGCTTCAGTGCTTAGCAGTTAAACATGGTGGGAGAGGGTACCTTTGAAAAATACTGGTATCGAACTGAGTTCTCCAGATCTTCTTGTTGACTTAGATCGCTATAACTTTTCTAGTTTTGTAGACCGGTTGCGGTGCTTTGTTGAATTATTAACGCTTCCACCCTCAACGCTACGTTCATTACTGCGTTCATATATTGAAGCCGGTGCAAGAATGTTTGAGTGTGAGAACGGTTTCATTGGTCAAAGAATTGGTGGGGTTGTCCGAATCATCGCCTGTGAATCTGACATCACCAATTTGTTCGAAGGGCAGTTAATGCAAGTTAACGACCCATTTATCTCTGCGGTTCTCGATTCAGAAGGTTCATGCCCCATTCAAAGTGATAGATTTGTCACAAATGCCGCTCACAAGGTGTCTTATAATGGAAGCAGTGTTCAAAAGTTAATTACCGAGAATCTTATTGTTCACGGTGAATTCTTTGGGATGATTTGTTTTTTCTCCACACAAAAATCCCGAAAATACAACATCGAAGATCTAGAATCCATTAGCTTGATGGCAAAAGGAGTAGCCAAAATGATTGAAGAACAAACTTCACTTCGTGAGCAAAAGTCTGAAGAAGACAGTTTTTCCACTCCCGGAGTTAAACATTTTGACGACTATCTTCTTGAAGCACGTTTACCTGAGGCCTACGGTGTTGCAGGTAAAGTGGTTGAAGTTCTGAAAACCCGAGTTGGTAAATCTCCTTTAGGGATTGGTGATGTTGCCGGAGAGCTTGGCCTTTCAAAACGGACTCTGCAACGTCGTCTCCAGCAGCAAGAAATAAGCTTTGCCGAGTTGCGAGACAAGGTTCGATTCCATTACTCAATCGATTTCCTAATTGAGCAGAATGCGAGTATTGACAGCATATCTACCGCATTAGATTTCTCTGATCGTACCAGTTTTACAAACGCGTTTAAGCGTTGGACTGGATTGTCTCCGAGTACATTTCGTAAGCTATTCAGAGATTATGCCTAGTTGCATATAAAACTTCTGATGTCTGGCAGCTTATCTTTTAGTGATTGTTAGAAGACGAGCTGTTTCAGAGCATGAGTTGCTCCCACTTCTATAGCCTATTTATTAACCATACCGTATTTCAATTTGCCTTGGTTTTCAGGAAAAGTTACATTACTGCTCCATTTTAATAATGTAGATTTAGTGAGTCGTTTTAATGAGCTTTTTCTTTCCTTCAGCCTTCGCGCAGTCACAAACCGCACCTGGTGAGCCGAATCAATTTATAACTTTGGCCATGTTTGGCGGAATGTTTTTGTTGATGTATTTATTCATCATCCGCCCTCAACGTAAACGTCAAAAAGAACATAAAGATCTTATCTCTTCTTTAAGTAAAGGTGATGAGGTTGTTATGGGTAGCGGCCTGTTAGCAAAAATTGTCAAGGTAGACGAGGAGTATATTACCGTCGAAGCCGCAGACAATGTTCAACTTCGCTTTCAAAGAGCCTTTGTTCACGCAGTATTGCCTAAGGGTACAATCAAGAAAGTTTCTGGTTAATTTCCTTAGTTTTTAGCGGATTCTCATGGAGTCCGCTCCCTTCTTTCTATCACGCTTATTACTCTTTCAAATCAGATAATGGATATCTTTCCATGTTCGATCAATTCCCAGAAAAAATAAATTTAGCCAATACACCAACTCCGTTGGTCTTTCTCGAAAAACTGAGCAAAAAAATCGGTGGTCCAAATATTTGGTTGAAAAGGGACGATTTTACGGGAAGTTTTTTAACTGGAAATAAAGTTAGGAAGCTCGAATACATTGTTGCTAGAGCGCTAAAGGAGGGAGCTGGCGCGTTAATAACTTGTGGTGGTATTCAGTCTAACCATTGTCGAGCAACAGCTCTTGTTTGTGCTCAATTAGGCTTGGAAGCTCACTTGGTTTTAAGAAAAGAAAATTCCTTAGAGATTGATGGCAATTATTTTCTTGATAATTTGGCCGGAGCCAAGATTCACCTCTACAGCCCACAAGAGTACTTTTCAAATCTGGAGAATATTTTCGTAGAAATAAAAAATACGTTAAAAACTCAAGGAAAGCATTCTTATTCGATACCAACCGGAGCTAGTGATGGTGTTGGTATATGGGGTTATGTTGAGTGTGTTAAAGAGCTAAAAGCCGATTTCGAACTTCACGGTATTAATCCTGAGTATATCGTCTGCGCTACAGGGTCAGGTGGTACCCAATCTGGTTTAAGTTTAGGCTCTCATTTACTTGGTGTAGAAGCACAGACAATTGGATATGCCGTTTGTGATGACGCCAATTATTTTAATAAAAAAGCACAAAAAGATATCGAACAGTGCAATGCGCTTTATGATCTTGGTGTGTCAGTTAACACAGTTACAATCAAAACAATTGACGATTATATTGGTGCAGGTTACGCAAAAGGTTATCCCGAGCTTTATACATTTATTAAAGAAATCTGTCGGCTAGAGGGAATTGTTTTAGATCCGGTATATACGGGGAAAGCATTTTACGGTTTAGTAAATGATATTAATTCCGGACGTTATCAAGGCGTTAAAGATATTGTCTTTATTCATACCGGTGGCGTCTACGGATTGTTTCCTTTTAGGAATGATTTTCATTTTGTATAAATAATGGCGTCATTTATCGAAATGCAGTTTCGTTGAAAAAGAAAAATATTCGCTTAATGCTTATGTTCGTACTATTTTATCGAGTAAATTTAAAGAATTTTACTGTTAGTAAAAATTACTGTTAAAGCGTATTTATTTACTGACTGAGCAGTTTAAATAACAAAACCCGTTGACGAGACTACTTTTAAAATTTCGGCCTGATCTAAAAAAATATTATTTTAAACATAAAGTCCAAAACTAATTGAAATTAGGAGGGTAATAAATAAAATCCCTCCTAACTTAGTTTTGTTGCTGAAATGACTTTAGTATTAAGTTTTTATTTAGAGGCTAAAAAAAGGCGAACTTAATACCAAGCCCCAGTAAAATAGACGCTAATACAGGTTGGAGAATTTTGTTGGGAAGCTTCGCACCGATTTTAGTACCTAAGTGGATGGCTGGGATTGATCCGATCAATAAGCAACCCAAAAGATAAAAATCTACGTTGCCCAGAAATACCAGATGTCCTAGGCCTGCAATAAAAGTTAGAGGTACCGCATGCGCAATATCAGTTCCGACAACTTTAACAGCACTGAGACGTGGGTACAGCACAAGTAATAATGCGGCACAAAAAGCCCCAGCACCTACTGATGATAAGGTTACAAATACTCCGAGTAGGAATCCGGCAATTACTGTAACTGTTGTGGAGTGTTTGGTGGTCCAGCGTTGATACTCTGTATTGGTGTGAGCTTGGTTTGTGAGTTTTCCTTTAAATAGAAGTACCGCTGAAGTCAGTATCAGCATAATTCCTAAGCTAGTTGTTAAAAGATGCTCGTATTCAGATGCGTTAGAGAATATGGTATCAAGCAAGAAAGTTGTTGCGATTGAGGCAGGAATACTGCCCGATGCCAATAAGAACACCAATTTCCAATTAACAGTGCCTTGGCGTTTGTGTGCCCAAGCTCCACTGGCTTTTGTTATCGACGCGTATAAAAGGTCTGTACCGATTGCAACATTGAATGGAAATCCAAAAAGCAACAATAATGGTGTCATAATAGAGCCACCACCAACGCCGGTTATGCCTATCGCTAATCCGACCGCTGCGCCGGCTAATATGAATTGAAATATTTCCATTTTTTGAGCTAATTAGAAGGAATGTGAAGTATTTGTGTAAAAATTCTGTCAGGGGTGGCAAATATATAGGTTAATAACTATTCTGGAAAAGAATATTTGTTTATATTTTTATAATCATAACTTTACGCAGATCAATCCGCCATTTGGGAGGGCTTATGAAACTGCAGCAGTTAAGATATATCTGGGAGGTCGCTCATCATGATCTCAATGTATCTGCAACGGCGCAAAGCTTGTATACATCTCAACCTGGAATTAGTAAGCAAATCAGGTTGTTAGAGGATGAGTTGGGCGTCGAAGTCTTTTCTCGTAGCGGTAAACATTTAACTCGCATAACTCCTGCCGGTGAAGCTATTTTAAAAACGGCTGGGGAAATCCTCCGAAAAGTTGAGGGGATTAAGCAAGTTGCACAAGAGTTTAGTAACGAAAGGAAAGGAAGTCTTTCTATAGCAACAACTCATACTCAGGCGCGTTATGCTCTACCTAAGGTTATTGGTAACTTTATTCATCAATATCCTGAGGTCTCTCTGCATATGCATCAGGGTACGCCCATGCAAATTTCAGAGATGGCCGCTGATGGCACCGTTGATTTTGCCATCGCGACTGAAGCATTAGAGCTGTTTAGTGATTTGGTCATGATGCCTTGTTATCAATGGAACCGTGGCATTGTAGTACCCAAAGATCATCCACTGACTCAAGTTTCTAATTTAACGCTTGAAGATGTGGCGAAACATCCAATTGTTACCTACGTGTTCGGTTTCACCGGTCGTTCTAAGTTGGATGAAGCGTTTATTGATCGCGGATTAGCACCGAAAGTTGTATTCACCGCTGCGGACGCAGACGTTATCAAAACTTATGTCCGTTTAGGTCTTGGTATCGGTATCATCGCTTCGATGGCTTATGATCCAGAATTAGATTCAGACTTGGTTTGCATTGATGCTCGACATCTCTTTCAACCAAGTACTACCAAGCTTGGATTCCGTCGTGGAACCTTCTTGCGTGGATTTATGTTTGAATTTATCGAGTTATTTGCGCCACATTTGACTAAAAATATAGTTGAAGAGGCGTTTAATCGTCAGTCAAAAGCTGAGCTTGATGAATTGTTTGAGCATATAGAGCTTCCTTACATTTAATGTATCGAGAAGTTTTTATAAGCAACTAGCCTTTCTAAAAAAGAGTGAAACGGACTTCACTCCTTGTCAGTTTTAGCGATTACTTCTTAATTTTCCAATAATTGTCTAAGTCCCCGAGCGCTGATTGTTTCTCAGCAACTTCATTTCTAAATTAATAGTTTAAGACTTCATTGGCTCCAATACTTCTTTTGCAAATTTAATATAAATTGTATGCACTTCCGGCTCACTGCCGTCTTTATAAACCACAAAAAAAGGCGCTCTTGCGACATCCAGTTCTTTAGCGAGCTGCATTCCCGCGCTTTCCGGATCGCGCTCATCGGCTACAATTATTTCATCAATTAAATGAGTCAATTCACTTTTTTCGAGCTTTTCCAAAACCTCACCACATTTTTTACAAGGTGAGCCGTCAGCTAAGATCTTCTTTACCATGACTATTTTCATATCAAACCTATTTAATATCGTTAAGCCGTTTATGTTCTCTTTAAGATTTATTGGTATTGTGCATAAAGTCGTTTAATCCATCAATTAAACGCTGAATTTTCGTAAGCGACTCCGAATATTCTGCACTTGGCGTGGAATCGGCGACAATTCCGCCGCCTCCAGCGATAGACATTGTCTGGTTAAAACCGGTAATGGTTCGAATTGCAATATTGGTATCAAAATCACCGGAAGCGCTTAAGTAGCCAATTGAGCCACAATAAAGCTCTCTGGGTGCTGCTTCTAATTCGGCAATTATTTCACAGGCCCTTTTCTTGGGTGCTCCGGTGATTGATCCACCAGGGAAGCAATCTTTGAAAACTTCTAGCCCGTGTGCATTGGTAATATGGGCGCTGATAAGACTTTCTAAATGGTGAACATTGGCGTAACTTTTTAGCGAATAGAGTTCATTCACAATCACAGAATTGCGAATAGCATTCTTTGAAAGATCGTTGCGCAGTAAGTCTACAATCATTAAGTTTTCAGCTTGATCTTTGGCGCTCGATTTTAATTCTTGAGCATTTTGAAGGTCGATATCCGGGTCGGTGCTCCGAGGTCTCGTGCCTTTAATGGGTTTAGTCAGATAAAAATCACCGGTTTTTTTTAGAAATGTCTCCGGAGAAAAGCTTAAAATCTCTACGCCTGCAAACTTGCCGTAGCAGCTGTAAGGCGCGGGCATTATTTCTCGTAATTTGCGATAAGCCCAATAAGAATTTCCTCTAAACTTAGATGCAAAAGTTTGTGTGAGGTTTGCTTGGTATATATCTCCGTCGGTAATATGATTTTTTACCCGTGTAAACGCGTTGAGATATTGGCCATAATTCCAGAGGGCTTCAAAACCGTCTAATTCAAAGGGACAGTCTTCATAGTGCAAGCCAGTTGAGCTAATCTTTTCATCGACCTTATTGGCCAGTTTCTGGGTATATTGTGAGATGCATTTTCGTATGGAGTCTTCTATACCCGCATCTAGCGAATTCAATTTCGAAAAAAATGCCTTCTTTTCGTGGTGATCGAAGACAAACGAGTAATTAAAATAAGCCCAAAAGTATTTAGGAATTCCTAAAACCGAAGGTTTATGGTTTGTTACGGAGAGTTGTTCAATTCCTGCTTCGTAACTGAAATAGCCCATAAAGCCGTGGGTAAATGGCAATTGGGTGTCTTCACAAGATATGGTTGATATCTTCAAAAACTCTTGGCGCAAATGTTCGAAAGGGGACTTCTCCTGGTTGTTGTTATCTGGCGAGACGGAGAACACCGGTGTCGCTGAGAGAATGTCGTAGCGCTCGTTTGAAAAATGCGGCCAGCCACTGTCAAGCCAAACTGCCCCTGGAAGTGTTTGAATTTGGTCAAATAGAAGCTCTACGGAAGGGCTATATGGTATTTCTACAGTCGTTAGCAACTTTGACTCGCTCGAAATAAAAAGCTGGCATTATAGTTAGGCTCAGGCTAATGACAATGTTTGCTAGTATTTAGTATTGGGCGTTTTTCACCCTTCGAATCATTCAGCGAGCGATTCTAGCGTGTTCAGCCATTTTGTGGTCAGTCTTTCGGAGCGTACTTGTGTTTAAACCATTAGAAAAGCTGCATCGCTTATACGATGGCTACATGGCCGCACATAAAATTGATAATCTTGATGTTTTACTGATTCAGTATGATGGCAAGATCTACGGATTCAAAAATAACTGCCCGCATCAAAACGTACCTTTAACCTATGGAACTCTAGAAAACGGCAACATTCGATGCCCATTGCATGGTTTTGAGTTTCGGCTGCGGGACGGACGACCTGTAATGGGGGCTTGCGCTGCGTTAGAGTCGGTAGATCTCGTTTATAATGGCAATGTAGTTGGTGTCGATTATCAAGTGGATGATCGTTAATTGTTAGAGGTTCAACTCTTTAAAGTCTGGATGAGTGAACGATCGCGCATCCCAAATGCGATAGAATTCTTCTCTTAGCAGCTCTTTTTTAGCATTACTCAATCGAGTTTGAATGCCGGTGAGTTGTTCACCGTCCAAATGAATTTCCACCGAATTCTGCGCATTTGTAATGATGAGCGCCGAGAAATCGTTTTGATCGGTATTTAAGCATTTGAGCTTCAACTTGCTTGGTAGTCGTCGCGAAAGATCAATAAGGCTTCGTATCAGTGTAGCTCCTGAATCGTAAGAACCGATTACGATTTTTACTTCTGAGTCGGTGTTAGTAAGCAGTTTTGTTTTCAACGCTTCAAGAAATTGGTGTGACGACACAAGGCGTAATAAGGCTGTCGAGCAGGTGATCATTAGCTCTGCGCGGGATTGCTCAAGACAATTTAACAGGGAGGCTTCGCAGTCTTGGGTTGACTTTAGCGCGCGTCTTAGTGGTTGAGGTTCTGGAGAGTAATTTGTCTCAGAGGATTCATTGGTGTTTGTTTGAGTGACAAAGAAGCTCGCTAACGCAAATTTCATGTGTTTATGGGGAATATTCGCATCCATAAACACTTCGCCTTCACAGGCGTATCCCAATGATTCGTAAAAGCCAATTGCGCTTGTTTGTGCATCGAGTTTGGGTGTTTGACCCTTTTCCAAAACTGCTTGGGTGCAAAACTCCATGAGTTTTTGGCCGACGCCTAATCCACGGAAGTTTTTGACAATGGCAACGCGACCAATTTTTCCTTCTGGGGAAATCCGAGCGCAACCAATGGCTTCAATGTGGTTTTTTGAGCGAACAATCACCTGGGTGTATAGATGATCTTTGCCATCAAGTTCGTCTTGCTCAGATACACCTTGCTCTTCGATAAAAACTTCACGCCGAATCGCGCACAATTCAGATTCAGATTTTTCCCAATTCGTGATTTCTACAGAAATATCATTCTTCGAAAGAAAGCTGTTCATAGTTATGTTGGCAATTTGGTGTAAGTTAACCGTAGATCGTAATTAGAGGAGTACGATTACGACTGTACGAGAAGTAACTCTTTTTCGATCAGCAGCTCAAGTAAGGCATAGGTATTAATTTGCTGTTGAGTATCTCCCATTTCGGCTATTTTTTGCAGTGAGCCGGATGAGAATTGCAAATTACTTGAGAGCGCCTTTGCAAGTTCAATATGACAAAGAAATTCTCTGCCATCAATGAATAAAAGGGCGGTTTCTTGGGATTTCGGGAAGTAAGCTGTTCGAATTCCGGGGCAAAATTCAAAGGCTTTTTCTTTTACTAGCCTCTTAACGGTATTTGCATTCAGTTCGCACGACGGCGTGGACTGGGACCAAGGGCATAAGTCTTCGTACTTGCTTTCAGTCATGTATCGTCCAAACCAAGATGCCAGCGCCTCCGGGTTGGAGATAATCGATACGAGTTGCTGTTGTATATTTTCAATCGTCGCAACAGAAATCTCGCCGCAATTATTCAGTTGCTCGGTATTTTTCCGAGAGTCGGAATAACGATAATTGCTGGGTAGTGTGTTGCAGAGTTCGCCACTGAAGTGCGAAAGAATTTCGCTATAGCTCGGTGCTCGAAACCCTACAGATATTGTCGTGCATTCGCCTTGGGCAATTCCCCAATGGGCTTTACCGGCGGGAATATAGAGGAGGTCACCGGGTTTTGCTAAAAATTCAGCTTCGGTCTTAAAGTGTCTAATTTGATTGAGAGGTGAGCCTTCCACTTTCTCTGTACTGTCGTCGCATTGTTGTCCAATTCGCCACAGTCTTTCTCCTTCTAATTGAATGAGAAAAACGTCGTAGTAATCGAAATGCGGACCTACACCACCTTGGTCTGTGGCGTAGCTGATCATAATGTCGTCAATTCGCCAATTGGGTAAAAAGCGAAAGCGCGATAAAAATTCTGTGTATTCAGGAGCCCAAAAGTCTACGGCTTGAACAAGCAGTGTCCAATGTGATTCAGGTAGAGTTGTAAAGTCTGATTCTAAAAATGGGCCGTGTTTTAAGGTCCATTGGTTTTCGGGATTGGAGTCTTGTTTTGATTCGATAATCAAACGAGATTCGACGTCTTCCTCAAGGGACAATCCGGCTAGTTCGTCCGCAGGAAATTCCGGCAGAGAGTCTTTAAAGCATTCAGAGACAAATAAGTATTTTCTCTGCCAGTGATGTTTTAGGAACTCATCAATACTAAGCTCGCCCAGGTTCTTCAAAATTTCGTTACTCGAAGTCATAGCGAGCTTAGCTTCCTAGGTTGATGTAAGTTGTTAAATGTTTTTGGCTTGTTCGGCTGCACTACCAACGTAAGTTTGTGGTGTTAGTGCTTTAAGCTCGGTTTTCGCTTGCTCTGGTATTTCAAGGGTATCGATGAAAGCTCTGATGCTGTCTTTGCTGATATCTTGGCCGCGAGTCAATTCTTTAAGTTTTTCGTAGGCGTTTTCGACTTGATAACGACGCATCACCGTTTGAATTGGTTCGGCGAGTACTTCCCAGCTGGATTCGAGATCTTGATTCAATCGCGCGCGATTGATTTCGAGTTTTCCTAAACCTTTCAAAACGGATTCGTAGGCAATAAAGCTATAGCCAAAACCGACGCCCATATTTCGTAATACGGTGGAGTCGGTCAAATCTCTCTGCCAGCGTGAAATCGGCAATTTGCTGCCTAGATGAGCAAATAAGGCATTGGCGATGCCAAGGTTTCCTTCTGAATTTTCGAAATCAATCGGATTAACCTTATGCGGCATGGTTGACGAGCCGATCTCGCCGGCAATGGTCTTTTGTTTGAAGTAGCCTAGCGAAATGTAGCCCCAAATATCGCGATTGAAATCAATCAAAATGGTGTTAAATCGGCTGATTGCATCAAATAACTCAGCAATATAATCGTGAGGCTCGATCTGAGTTGTGTACGGATTCCAAGTAAGTCCTAAATCGGTAATGAAGCTTGAGGCATTGTCTGCCCAATCGATATCCGGATAAGCACTAAGATGCGCATTATAGTTGCCTACCGCGCCGTTGATTTTGCCTAAAAGTTCAACACTTTCTATCTGCTTCACCTGACGATTGAGTCGGTAAACAACATTGGCGATTTCTTTACCTACCGTAGTAGGCGAAGCCGTTTGCCCATGAGTGCGAGAAAGCATTGGGTCGTCGGCAAACTCAATGGCAAGAGACTTGAGGGTAGCAATGATTTTAGCCGTATAACCCATTAAAGCTTCACGGCCTTGCTTTAACATCAAACCGTGTGAAAGGTTGTTGATGTCTTCTGAGGTACAAGCAAAGTGAACAAATTCGCTGATGGCTTCTAATTCAGCATTACCCTTGAATTGGTTCTTTATAAAGTATTCAACAGCTTTTACATCGTGATTGGTGGTGCGCTCGATGGTTTTGATTTCTTGCGCGTCTTGTTCGCTAAAGTTTGCAACTATATTGTTAAGTAGCGCTTGAGTGTTCTCTGAGAACTCCGGCACCTCAGTAATTTGTGGGTGCGCAGCGAGCTTTTGCAGCCAGCGAATTTCTACTTCAACTCTACATTTGATCAGCCCATATTCACTGAAAACGTCTCGTAAAGATTGAGTCTTCGAACCGTAACGTCCGTCGATAGGGGTAACTGCTGTGAGTTGAGAAAGCTCCATAGTTTAAACCGTTGCTGTGGATGTAAAAGTGAACCGATTAATGACTGATATTCCTCAAATATTAGCCATAACCACCGAAAAAGCGCGCGATAATACCCGAAATTTTAGTATTTGTGGGAAACTTTGGTCATTTTTCGTTTCGCACAGATTGGTGCAGTAGATCGGCCGCAGTGATAATTTTGCTTCGGTTGAGTATCAGATTTATACGGGAGCCGCCAACTTGTCGCCAGAGCGTTACTGATCTGACGCCTGCCAGTAGCAGGGCACGGATGTGGTTTGCAATACGAACCTGTTGAAGATAATCGTAAGAACCTCGAATTTGAATTCGAAATGTAAAAGTACTGAGCGTATCTGCATAGATATCGGCTAGATTGGCTAGGATATTGTCATGCATAACATCAAAATGTTCTAGCTGGGCTCTACAGCGCTCGATTCTCTGTGCGATAACGCTGAGCATGGCATTATTCCCGGCCAGTTTTTTCTGCAAATGGAGCAAACTCAACGTATAGCGCATGCTATCGGAATAGTTGGGGGTGTTCAGTTTTTCGAGCATTTGCACCAACATGTTTAGACCGAGCTCTAAATCTTGAACCTGGTTATACACATCGATTGTGCTTTTAGGGGAGGTTTTGAATATGCTGTTTATTAAAACGCGCGCATTGCCTGCTGTGGTTGTGCCGTGTTTTGCCAGCTGTTCTACCATCGCGACAGATTGAAGGGTCGCGGCTAAAGCAATAGTTTGTGATTCGATATCTGCCATTGACTCTTCGATAAATAATTACACCAACCCCACAGTCGCTACAGAATTTTTGCAACATGTGAAGCGTGTTTTAGGTGACTGCAATTCGATTAACATTTAACGGTTATAACCGGCTTCAATTACGGCTCCGCCCAGACAAATTTCCCCATGATAAAAAACCACCGATTGGCCTGGAGTGATCGCTCTTTGGGGTTCGTCAAAATGTATTGTTAACGTTTCGTTACCGTCGTTGTTAGATGCATTAATTGTAACGGTTGCCATTTGATCGGGTTGGCGATATCGAGTCTTAACCTGGGCTCGAAACTCCTTGGTTTCAGGGAAGTTCTTGTTTATCCAACAAATTTGCGAAGCTTTAAGAGAGTCTTTAAACAACAGTGGGTGATTTTTACCCTGCACAACGACCAACTGATTGTTGTTGAGATCTTTTTCGGCAACATACCAAGGTTGTTCCGGAGCACCTTTAACTCCGCCGATTCCTAAGCCTTGTCGCTGTCCTAGCGTGTGATACATCAGACCTGCATGCTCGCCAAGAATATTGCCATGATCGTCAATAATTTCTCCTGGCTGAGCGGGCAAATATTGTTCTAAGAAATCCTTGAAACGGCGTTCGCCAATAAAGCAGATGCCGGTGCTGTCTTTTTTGTTGTGGGTAACCAAATCGTGCTTTTCAGCGAGGGCGCGAACATCGGGCTTTTCCATTTCGCCTATGGGAAACAAGCTGGTGGCGAACTCGTCTTCACCTACCGCGTGAACGAAATAACTTTGGTCTTTATTGTTATCCAGTCCTTTTAACAGGTAAGTATGGCCATCAATGTCTTTGCGGCGAACGTAATGACCGGTCGCGATTAGTGAAGCGCCTAGCGCTTGTGCGTATTCTAAAAAGACTTTGAATTTAATTTCGCGGTTACAAAGAATATCGGGATTAGGTGTGCGGCCTGCTTGGTATTCGGCCAAAAAATGCTCAAAAACATTATCCCAATATTCGGCGGCAAAATTTGCCGTATGTAAAGGAATACCTAGCTTGTCGCAGACTTTTTCGGCATCGGCCAAATCCGCCTTTGCAGTACAATACTCGGTACCGTCGTCCTCATCCCAATTCTTCATAAACAAACCTTCAACCTGGTAGCCCTGTTGTTGAAGAAGTAACGCCGCTACGGAGGAGTCTACACCGCCAGACATGCCGACGATTACTTTGTTTGCTTGGGAGTTAGATGCGGTTGTAAGGGTATCCATTGAGCCAAATATGATAGTTGTTTGGTGAATTAAACAGCGCTTAGATAAGTCACGAGTGTTGCCGGGAATATGTTGCCTTTAAGGTAGTTTTCAATAGATTCTATAATCATTGGGCTACGCAACATTTCCTGTTTTTGTTGGATTTCGTTCAGTGTCATCCAGTGTGCGGCGATGATACCTGTATCCAATGTAAAAGGCTCGCGTTTGTGAATTGGCGTTGCGCAAAAAGTGTTTCTAACGTAGGTCACACCGTTACTGGCTTTAAATATGCAAACACCCAAAAAGCCGGTTATGTCAACCTCCCAGCCAGTTTCTTCGAGCGTCTCGCGCTTGGCTGCGGCAATCAGGCTCTCATTGGCTTCTAAATGTCCAGCGGGTTGGTTAAATCGGGTTTCGCCGTTAATCTGTTCTTCAACAATCAGAAATTGATTTTGCTGCGAGACAACGGTGGCGACCGTGACGTGAGGGTTAAATTCTCTGGAGTTCATAACGGATATTTATGGATAAATGCAGTAGAGTTGAAGATTAATTATGCCCGAGGCAAAAACACATTTTCTTTGCGAATTTGACCAACCGCGATGTCATTGAGCGCCCAAGTGCCAATTCGAGCACGAATTAAACGTAACGTTGGATGGCCTACGGCAGCGGTCATTCGGCGAACTTGCCGATTTCGGCCTTCTGTAATGGTGAGTTCAATCCAAGAGGTTGTGTCGTTATTTCTTTGGCGAATGGGAGGGTCTCTTGGCCATACGTTTTCGGGCTTATAGAGCCGAGCTTTTGCCGGTTTTGTTTTTCCGTCATTGAGCGTTACCCCTCGTCTTAATTTATTCAATGCAATCTCATCAGGAATGCCTTCAACCTGCACCCAATAGGTTTTTGGCAGTTTAAATTTGGGGTTGGCAATTTGATTCTGTAACGCGCCATCGTTGGTCAACAGAAGTAAACCTTCCGAGTCAAAATCGAGACGACCGGCCGGATAAAAATCTTTTTCTGAAATGTAGTTACTTAACGTAGGGCGGTTTTCTTTGTCGGTAAACTGACTCAAAACCCCATAGGGTTTATTAAACAAAATTATATTGGGCATTCGCTGGCCTAGAGCTAAGACATTTATAGTGGCATTGTAACTGCTACATTGTATCTGCTAAGAGGCTTTTTCTCAGGTTTGGCGGTAAAAAAGTGGCAGGCATTGTTATGACCGAGAAATGTAAAAACTTGTGTGATATGAGTTTTTTACAATTTGAAGAGCAGTTAATTTGAAAGTTTAATGAGCGGTACTACTTGATCCACTCATTAAATTTTTGTGACGCAATAGCGCTCTGAGAACGTGTCGCTCACAGTTGTAGACAAGTTGAATGGTTTTGTCAGTTGTTGGTGAATGGTGTTTAGTTTAATAAAGCCATAGGGGGACTTTCAGACTCGTTAGAACTAATTTTAAACGATTTGGGTTCAATACCGACGGCATGCATACCTTTATCGCCTTTAACAACATCAAAGTTGACTTGTTGGCCGGCTTTTAAGGTTTTATAACCATCCATTGTAATTGCAGAATAGTGAGCGAATAGTTCGTCACCACCGTTGTCTGGAAGGATAAATCCATAACCTTTGGCATTATTGAACCACTTGACGGTACCTGATTGCATAGCAGATTTCCTATTTTATGGGTATAAGCCATGAGCTGATGCATGAACTTAAAATTGTTATTTTTTTATTAGGCCCAATATTTTTATTATAAAAATGCTTTGTGCGGAGATATTGGATAATGCGCTTTTGATAATAAAGCGCATGGATATACTCATATGAAATTTAATAAATTGTCAAGTCCAATTGGTTGATCCTAATTGAGACTTCACTTATCTTGTAGTTAGAATCGGGGAGCAGAACTCTTTGAATCCGTGCAAAAAGGTTTGGGGTAATATGGATTATCATCGACTAACATTAAACAGTAGTGACAGCGATGATGTAGCAGGAGGCCGAGATGAAGGCTTGGCCGTCGCGGAACAAAAGCCGCAACTTAAGCGTCCTTCTATGTATAAAGTAATCATGCTTAACGATGATTACACTCCCATGGAGTTCGTCGTAGAAGTGTTAGAGACATTTTTTTCAATGCATCGTGAGCAAGCGACACAAATCATGCTCAAGGTTCATACGAACGGAAGCGCAGTATGCGGTGTCTTTACAAAAGATATTGCCGAAACGAAAGCTGCGCAGGTAAACCAGTACGCTCGGGAAAACCAACATCCGTTATTGTGTGAGATTGCTGCCGCTGAAGACGATGAATAATTTTTAGGTGTATCAGTTGAGGTCGAAAAAATGTTAAGCAAGGACTTAGAAGTTACACTGAATCAAGCTTTCAAAGGTGCTCGAACAAAACGTCATGAATTCATGACTGTTGAGCATTTATTGTTAGCGTTGATTGATAACGAGGCCGCAGCTTCCGTACTGAAAGCTTGTGGTGCAGATCTCAACAATTTACGCAAGGAGTTAATCGAGTTTGTCGATTCTACAACACCCCTTATCCCTGAAGATGATACCGAGCGTGAAACACAGCCAACGTTAGGTTTTCAACGTGTTCTACAGCGTGCCGTTTTTCATGTTCAATCTTCAGGCCGCAAAGAGGTTACTGGAGCCAATGTTCTTGTCGCTATATTCAGCGAACAAGAAAGCCAAGCCGTTTATTATCTAAAACAGCAAAATATCGCCCGTATTGACGTGGTCAACTTTATCACTCATGGCATCTCTAAAGTGGGTGGCCAAAGCGAGCACAATCTCGATAGCAACCAAGAATCCATAGATGAAGAGTCTATAGCGTCTGGTGAATCCTCGGCGAGCAGTCCTCTCGATTCCTACGCAACAAATCTAAACGAAGAAGCGCTTCAAGGGCGTATCGATCCATTGGTTGGTCGTGATGATGAAGTTGAGCGTGTAGCGCAAGTTCTCGTTCGTCGTCGCAAAAATAACCCATTGTTGGTGGGTGAATCCGGCGTGGGTAAAACCGCCATCGCCGAAGGCTTAGCAAAACGTATTGTTGATGGCGATGTTCCCGACGTATTGCTTGAGAGCGTTGTTTATTCCCTAGATATGGGATCTTTACTCGCGGGTACAAAATATCGCGGCGATTTCGAAAAGCGTTTCAAGGGTTTGCTTGCTCAACTTAAAAAGAAAGAGAAAGCAATTCTGTTCATTGACGAGATTCACACCATCATTGGCGCTGGGGCAGCATCGGGCGGTGTTATGGACGCTTCGAACCTACTCAAGCCTTTGTTAACGTCGGGTGACATTCGCTGCATCGGTTCGACAACGTTCCAAGAATATCGCGGCATTTTTGATAAAGATCGTGCTTTATCGAGACGTTTCCAAAAAATCGATGTTAACGAACCAAGTGTCGAAGATACCTATCAAATTTTGAAAGGTCTCAAAACGCGATTCGAAGAACATCACAGCCTTAAATATACCGATGCCGCACTCAGAGCTGCCTCTGAGCTCGCGTCTAAATACATCACCGATCGCTTTATGCCCGATAAAGCCATTGATGTTATTGATGAGGCTGGTGCTTATCAGCAATTGCAACCGCTCAACAAAAGACGTCGTCAGATTGGCACCGCCGATATTGAAAAAATCGTTGCTAAAATTGCTCGAATTCCACCCAAAAGTGTTTCATCGAGCGACAAAGAGCTTCTTCAAAAACTGGATGAGCAACTCAAGCTTACCGTGTTTGGGCAAAATGATGCTATTGAAGCTTTATCGACCGCTATCAAGTTGTCACGTGCGGGTTTGAACTCACCGGATAAGCCTGTAGGTTCTTTCCTATTTGCTGGTCCAACGGGGGTTGGTAAAACGGAGCTATGTCGTCAATTAGCGTCTGCAATGGGTATTGAGCTGCTTCGATTCGATATGTCTGAGTATATGGAACGACACACCGTTTCGCGTTTAATTGGTGCTCCTCCAGGTTATGTGGGCTTCGACCAAGGTGGTTTGTTAACCGAAGCGGTTACCAAGCATCCGCATTGTGTTGTTCTTCTTGATGAGATTGAGAAGGCGCATCCAGAAGTATTCAATTTACTGCTTCAGGTAATGGATCACGGTACTTTAACGGATAACAATGGCCGTAAAGCTGATTTCCGTAATGTTGTGTTGATCATGACAACCAATGCTGGCGCAGAAGATATGAGCCGTGCTTCTATTGGATTCTCAAAACAAGATCACTCAACCGACGGTATGGAAGCAATCAAGAAGCTGTTTACTCCTGAGTTCCGTAACCGATTAGATGCCATTATTCAATTTGGCGCGCTTACTCTTGAGGTTATCAAAACGGTGGTTGATAAGTTTTTGGTTGAGCTCCAAGCGCAGCTTGATGAAAAGCATGTGGTTCTTAACGTAGACGAAGATGCTCGTGAATGGCTGGCAGTTCACGGTTATGACGAAAAATTAGGTGCAAGACCTATGGCTCGTTTGATCAAAGAAAAGCTGAAAAAACCATTGGCCGAAATGGTGTTATTTGGCGATTTGTCTACCGGCGGTTCGGTGGATATATCAATCGAAAACGACGACATTCATATTGCGGTGGAAGCACCAGAGTTGGTTTAACACCAACTCTGTACGTGCAGTTCAACATTATAAAGTATTAGCTTTTTTGATGTTGAGCTGCACATTGTATGTGCGACTTCTTGATAGTATGTGAATACGAGGGTATTTACAGAAGAGAAGGGCAGCTGATTATCTGGCTCGGTAGGTGATTCTTGCTTTGCTCAGATCGTATGGGGTCAATTCTACTTTTACTTTATCGCCAGTAAGGATACGAATGTAGTTTTTGCGCATTTTTCCCGAAATGTGTGCAATCACCATATGGCCATTTTCCAACTTGACTCGAAAGGTAGTGTTTGGGAGCGTGTCTACTACTTCACCTTCCATTTCAATGTTGTCTTCTTTCGCCATTAAAACTATTCCTCATTGTATATACAGAATGACGCAAACCGCTCTCGTAGCAGCCGGTCGTTAAATAGGCGTGAATTGTGCCTTATTCCTAGGTTAAGTCAAATCTTTATCCATAAAAACCAACAATTGATGTAAAAATATATTTTTACATCAATAAAATTTTATCGAATTCCTCGCAGCGCAATGCCGTTATATAAATTCTAGGTAATAAATAATTTGGTTTGATTGTTTTGTAACCATGATAGAAGGGTGACATTAATGGCTCGCTCAGATAAAACTGCATTTACTGAATGTTAAATAACAGCAAATTACTGAGTTAATTGGGTGTGTAATTTTTAATCTCAGTAATCGCGAATCCAGCGGCCATCAATGTAAGATTCCAACGGCTTAAACTTAGATTTATAGGTCATTTTGGTACAATTTTTAATCCAATAACCTAAATACACTGCATGTAGCCCAAGCTCTTCAGCAAGTTGAATTTGAGTCAATATTGCGAAGGTTCCTAAGCTTCTTGACTGTAACTCCGGATCAAAAAAGGTATAGACCGCAGAAATTCCAGTCTCTAATTCATCAATAACAGCAACCGCTATTAGTGTGCTTTCTAGATAAAACTCTATAAATCGAGTTAATCCCCATTCCGAGGTGAGAAACGTGCTGTATTGTGCTCGACTTGGAGGATACATATCTCCGTCGGCATGTCGTTCGTTGATGTATTTCTCGTAAAGTTGGTAATGCTTTTTAGCATCAATCGAATTGACTACTTTAAAGGTGATATCGGAGTTTAATTTAAGGCAGCGCTTTTGTTGGCGATTTGGTGTGAATTCTTTGACGGGTATACGAACCGGTATACACGCAGAACAAAACGCACATTGTGGTCGATATAGGTGTTGGCCGCTGCGTCTAAATCCAATTTCCGAGAGCCGACTGTATATTTCTCGGTTAATTTCCGCATCTGGATCAACAAATACGGTCGTTGCTATTTCATCTTGTAAATAGCTGCACTTATGAGGATGTGTAGTGAACAGTTTTAAGTTAGCCAGATTCGTCACCCAATAAGATACGTTACTTAATAATACCCAACCTAACGTTTATACATTAGTTTAGACTACCGGGTTTTGGTGGTTGAGAAAAGTCATGATTCGCATTAAGTATGCTCTCGAATTCCGCTCTTCTTATCTCGGTTGCGCCTAGTGAAAGCAGGTGATTTGAACGAACCTGGCAATCGATAAGTTGGTAATCTAACTCGGCTAATCGCTTGGCAAGAGTTATAAAACCGAGCTTAGAAGTATTTGGCTCCAAACTGAACATAGACTCGCCATAAAATACTTTATTAATAGCTAGCCCATAAAGCCCTCCAACCAGTTTATTGTCACGCCAAACTTCTACACTTTTGCCAAAACCAAGCCTGTGAAGTGCGCAATACGCCTCTCTTAATTCGTCGGTAATCCAAGTTCCTTCAAACTGCCTGCGAGTTTCTCCACACAGGTAAATAACCTCGTCAAAATTTTGGTTGAAAGATACGTGATAATCACCTTTGCGAGCTAATTTCTTCATGCTCTTGGATTCATGCACCTGTTTTGGAAATACCACACAACGTGGATCAGGGCTCCACCAGAGCACCGGCTCGTCTTCACTAAACCATGGAAAAATTCCTCGGCAATAAGCTTCTAAAACTTTTTCCGCCGATAATTCCCCGCCAGCGGCTAATAACCCATTAGGGTTTCTTAACGCTTTGGATGTATTTGGAAACGGGGAATCTTCATCGAGCCAAGGAATATTGATCATTTAACGTAAGCAAACCAAAAAGAATAAAAGACATACTGTAAGCTAAAACAATTATTACAGGACTATTTTCTTTATAGATTAAGTTCTTATTCGTGGATTTTCAGTATGTTTAGTACCGAAAAGAACAATTTTTAAGATGAGAGGCTATTGAACCAAGGTAGGAGAGAGAGAATTGTTCGGTACAAAGCTTAAGCAGGGCGAGATTTAAACCTCGTCTTGCTTGAGTTCGGTAGTGTGGAACTACTTTAGGAACCTCTGATTAACTCATCCATGATTTAATCAGAGGGAAGAAATTGAAAATGTGATTTCCAATGTCTTCACAATTTCAATCACTTACCGTTCTTGAAATTGGCGACACATCCTTGTGTCGCGAGAAACTCTAGGTTAATCAGAGTTTCCTTTAGTATAAAACTACATAATTTTAAGAGTTAAAGATCGTCTAGGTATTTCTCAACGTCTAGCGCGGCCTGACAGCCGGCGCCAGCAGAGGTAATAGCTTGACGATAAACTTGGTCAGCAACGTCACCGGCGGCAAATACACCAGGAATGCTGGTGCTGGTTGCAAATCCTTCGGTGCCGCTCTTAACGTTAAGGTAGCCGTTGGTCATTTCAAGTTGGCCGCGGAAAATATCGGTATTTGGTTTGTGGCCAATGGCGATGAATACACCAGATACTTCGATATCTTTAGTAGATGAGCCGGTAGTGCTCTTTAGACGCAAACCAGTAACGCCTTTCTCATCACCAAGCACTTCTTCTAAAGTTGAGTTCCACTCAAACTTAATATTGCCAGACTTAGCTTTTGCGTAAATTTTGTCTTGCAAAATTTTCTCTGAACGAAGTGAGTCACGACGGTGAATCAAAGTAACTTCTTTACAGATGTTTGATAGATACAAGGCTTCTTCCACAGCTGTGTTACCACCGCCGATCACCGCAACTTTTTGATCACGATAGAAGAATCCGTCACAGGTTGCGCAGGCACTAACGCCACGGCCAGCAAAAGCCTCTTCGGAAGGAAGACCGAGATACTGAGCAGATGCACCAGTACAGATGATTAATGCATCACAGGTGTATGTATCTGAGCCTTTTAACACAAATGGGCGAACCATTAGGTTTGCTTCTTCAATATGATCAAAGATCATTTCTGTATTGAATCGCTCGGCGTGGGCTTGCATTTCCATCATTAAATCTGGACCTTGCAAGTCGTGGCGACCACCTGGCCAGTTTTCAACTTCGGTGGTGGTGGTTAACTGTCCGCCTTGCTGCATACCAGTAATCACCACGGGATTAAGGTTTGCTCGAGCAGCGTAAATGGCTGCGGTATAACCAGCAGGACCGGAACCTAAAATAATCAGCTTGTGGTGTTTTACTTCGCTCATAATCTATCCTAGTTCAGCAAATTTAGTAGCTTTGGCACCCTGAAATGAGTGCCGAATTTAAATCAGTCAGAGGTCTTAGTTAGACAACAACTGACGTTTCAACGATCTGTTTTCAGGTTAAGCAAATATTTTTTGCTTAAAAATTAATCGTAATCAGAAAAAGTTAGACTGAGTTTCGATTGTTAAACGTTGATTATCTAAAAATCTATACAATGAGATATAATATATAGATCAACAAGTTATTCGGTTTATCAAGAAATTAGTTTAAATACAGATATCAATATTAAAACCTAAAAAAAGCCAATTTATGGGCACTGTATATACTCTAAAAGCAATTTGTTTGTTCAATCAAAAATGCGACTTTCTTAATAAATCCAAACTATAGCAACTGTCAGAAAGTAGGTTGAGTTATTTCAAAAACACAAGAAAAACCGTCTGGTCAATATATTCTACCCGTCTTTATAGCTTTTACTATCAAACACGGTCAGTTGATTGACAAAATAATAAGTTAATCGAGATTAATCAGCAAAATAATCTTGCTTAATAAATGACATAAGTGTTAACAATCAAACTTTCTTGCTTAATTGTTTTTGATTAACTTTGACCACCATGAGTCGCCCAAACTGTGATTTACCAACGTTATTTACCGATGAACTCTGTGCTTTCAAGAGACTCTCTTTAAGCGTGAAAAACAAGGTTCCTATCGCCAGTCTTGACCAGCAACTTAAGAATACTCATCTGGCAAATCACATTTCATGCCGATTTTTATTGATTTAACAGGGAATTAGGATATTGAGTTCCGAAACAGACGCACAGCCAATGACAGCATCCAAATCTGGAGAGGTTCTCTCGCGGTTGATAAAAGAGGGAATTTTGATCGCATGCGTGGCTTTAAGCCTCTTTTTGTTGCTTGCCTTGGCGACCTACAAGAATACTGATCCAGGATGGTCCAGCACGGGTGCGGGCGGTGCCGTGGCTAATGCCGCCGGTGCCATCGGGGCTTGGGTTGCTGATGTGCTGTTCTCAATTTTTGGTTATACCGCATTTCTTTTCCCAATTCTTATTGCGTTAAGGGCCGTTAAAGTCTTCATTACTCGCAATACCGACGGTTTAAACTTTGATGGATTGTTATTTGCGCTGAGATTTATTGGCTTTGTGCTGGTAATGATTTCGGGTACGGCTTTGGTATCTCTGAAGTTTGGTCTAGAAGCCAGCAATTTGCCTTTCTCAAACGGTGGTATTTTAGGCGCTGCTGTAGCCGAATCCATCGAAAGTGCTTTCAGTTTCACCGGTGGTATGGTGATTTTGTTAGCGCTATTTTTATTTGGTATCACCATTTTTACCGATCTTTCATGGATTCGTCTTATGGATAGAATCGGTGCGGGCGTGTTGTCTTTGATTCAATCGATCAAAACACGGCGTGATAGAAAGAAGAAAGATAAACAAGAGTTGGTTATAGCCCGTGAGGCTGCTTTTGAACGTTTGCAAAGCCGTAAACAAAAAGAACTGCTCTTGCAAAAAAGTGAACCCGTTGAGATTTCTATGCCAACAAAGCCGGTTAAACGGAGCGAGCGTGTAGAAAAAGAAAAACAAACCAAACTCTTTGACGCACCAGTGGAAGGCGAACTGCCACCTATAAACTTGCTTGATCCCGCCAACGAAAAGGACAGACGTGGCTTCTCTCAGGAATCCCTAGAGGCCATGAGTCGTATGCTTGAGCTTAAACTGCAAGATTTCGGTATCTCAGCCGAAGTTGTAGCGGTTATGCCCGGGCCGGTGGTTACTCGATTTGAATTGCAACCGGCTGCTGGAGTTAAAGCAAGCCGAATTACCAACTTAGCGAAAGATCTTGCGCGCTCGTTGGCGGTAATCAGCGTTCGTGTAGTTGAAGTCATTCCCGGAAAATCCGTAGTTGGTATCGAAATTCCTAATGAGCATCGTCAAATGGTGCGCTTGAGCGAAGTTCTTGCTTCAGAAGAATACGACAAATCCAAATCGGCTCTTACCCTGGCGTTGGGTCACGATATCGCGGGCGAACCGGTGATTGCCGATCTCGCTAAAATGCCGCATCTGTTGGTTGCGGGTACGACAGGTTCTGGTAAGTCGGTGGGTGTGAATGCAATGCTGCTGAGCTTGCTGTTCAAATCAACTCCCGAGCAGGTTCGGCTTATTTTGGTCGATCCTAAAATGCTGGAGCTGTCGGTTTACGAAGGTATTCCTCATCTATTAACTCCCGTAATTACCGATATGAACGATGCCGCAAACGGTTTGCGTTGGTGCGTTGGTGAAATGGAACGCCGTTATAAGTTGATGGCAACCATGGGGGTGCGCAACCTCGCTGGTTTTAACCGCAAGATTGAAGATGCCATCAAAGCCGGTGAGCCTATCAAAGACCCTTTGTTTGTTCCTGAAGAGAATTACGAAGCGGGTGCCGAGCAAGCAACAGCCCCAGATCTAGAAACCTTGCCGTTTATTGTTGTTGTGATCGACGAATTTGCCGACATGATGATGATCGTCGGTAAAAAAGTGGAGCAGTTGATCGCGCGAATCGCTCAAAAAGCTCGTGCAGCGGGAATTCATTTGATTCTGGCAACGCAACGGCCATCGGTGGACGTTATCACAGGTTTGATTAAGGCCAACGTTCCAACACGAATGGCCTTCCAAGTATCTTCTAAAATCGACTCTCGAACCATTCTTGATCAGGGTGGGGCAGAGCAGTTATTAGGTCATGGTGACATGCTGTATTTGCCGCCGGGCAGTGGTGTTCCTGTGCGTGTCCACGGTGCCTTCGTTGATGATCACGAAGTTCATAATGTGGTAGAAGATTGGAAGCGCCGTGGTGAGCCTAACTATCTCGATGAAATTGTTGATGAAAGCACTAACTCAATTCCAGTGCCGGGGCTGCCTACCGAAGGCGAAGATGGCGCTGCCGATGAGTCTGACCCTCTGTACGATGAAGCGCTGGAGTTTGTTACCCAAACGAGAAAAGCTTCTATCTCTTCCGTTCAACGTAAGCTGCGCATCGGCTACAATCGTGCCGCTCGTCTTATTGAGACCATGGAGGCCTCTGGTGTTGTCAGTGAGCCGGAAACCAATGGCAGTCGACGGGTTTTAGCGCCTCCACCACCCAGACAATAGAGCTTTATTACTTCAATAAAAGTAATTTCGCCAAATGCACGGTCTATGGATAACGTAACCACGCACCGTTATCTATTTAGGTAAGATAATTAATGAAACACACACAAACATGGCTTGTTGCGACGTTTACGTTGTTAACAAGTGGCGCAATGGTTGTGGCCCAAGAGTCGCAAGTTGCTCAAAATCCTCAAGTAGCTCAAAATTTAACGATCGTACAAGAAGCGAACGTTGCAGCTGTTGATGTTGACCAAAACCTCATCAGCAGCTTGAAAGCTCTATTGACGCCTCTTGCGAACTCAAAGGGAAAATTCGAGCAATCGTTGTATGATCAAACCGGTCAGCTCATTCAAGACTCTTCAGGTAACTATGCGTTAAAGCAACCGGGTAAGTTTCGCTGGGACACGTTAGAGCCATTCCCGCAGGTTTTGGTAAGCAATGGTGAAACCATTTGGTTGTACGATCCTGATCTAGAGCAGGTAACCATTAAGCCTTTTTCAGCACAGGCCGATCAGTTACCGATTCGTATTATTAGCGGCGACTATTCTGTGTTAGAAAACGAATTTGACGTTCGCTTAAATACCAAGCCTTCCTCAAATGGTGAGCAAACGTTTGTGTTAACGCCGAAAACTTCCGGGCAAATTTTGAGAGTCGAGTTAAGATTTGGCGCTAATAACATCGAGTCAATGTCGGTTGTTGAATCGGGAAATACACGCACCGAGTTTGTATTCAAAAACACGCAGCCATTAAGTGGGAAAGAGCCGACCAGTTTTGAGTTTATTGTGCCCGAAAATGCCGATGTGTTTTACGATAACTAACGTATTGTCGCGTTAATGTATGAATAATTCACTGTTCCCCGAAAGCACATCTCATCAACCTTTGGCAGCACGTATGCGGCCAAGAAATTTTGATGAATATGTTGGGCAGCAACATTTATTGGCTAAAGGGCGGCCTCTAAGACAAGCTATCGAGTCTGATCGGCTGCACTCCATGATATTTTGGGGCCCGCCGGGTGTTGGCAAAACCTCCTTGGCACGCACGATTGCGGAGTTAACCAAGGCTCGATTTGAGACAATTTCCGCGGTTCTCGCAGGCGTTAAAGAAATTCGAGCCAGTGTGGATATTGCCAAGCAGCATCTCGCTCAAACCGGTCGTCGTACCGTGGTTTTTGTTGACGAAGTGCATCGTTTTAATAAATCTCAGCAAGATGCCTTTTTACCTCATGTAGAAGACGGCACCATTTGCTTTATAGGCGCTACCACCGAAAACCCTTCGTTTGAAATCAATAATGCACTCTTGTCACGATGCCGGGTTTATAAACTAAAACAGTTAGAAGAGACTGATCTGCTCTCATTGGTAAAGGCAGCGCTAACCGATTCCGAACGTGGCCTGGGTGAGTTACATCTCACGATTAGTGATGAAGCCCTAGCGTTATTGCTTTATACGGCCTCCGGCGATGCAAGAAAATCTCTTAATTTACTAGAGATGAGCGTCGATTTATTAGCGCAAGATACCTCTACCATTGACGTAGATGTTATGGCCGAAGTGGTAAGCAGCGATGTTCGTCATTTCGACAAGGGCGGTGATCTCTTTTATGAACAAATTTCCGCGTTGCATAAATCGGTTCGAGGCAGTTCTCCCGATGCCGCTTTGTATTGGTGCCTAAGAATGCTCGACGGTGGTTGCGATCCGCTGTATATCGCGCGCAGAGTTGTGCGCATGGCAACGGAAGATGTTGGCAACGCTGACCCGCGTGCGTTGGAAATCGCGTTAAACGCTTGGATGACGCAAGAGCGACTTGGCAGCCCAGAAGGCGAGTTAGCCATTGCGCAATCGGTGGTTTACATGGCTTGCGCACCAAAAAGTAATGCGGTTTACAAAGCCTTTAATGAATGTCGAGCCGCGATTGCCTCTCAGCCCAGCTATGATGTGCCCATCCATTTACGAAATGCACCGACCAAATTAATGAAAAATCTGGGTTACGGCGAAGAGTATCGCTACGCCCACGATGAGCCCGGCGCATACGCTGCCGGTGAGAATTATTTCCCCGAAGAACTTGCCGATTCTGAGTTTTATCATCCAACCGACCGTGGTCTTGAACAAAAAATCAGCGAAAAACTCAAGTTTTTACGCACGCAAGACGCAGCAAGTTCCCGCAAACGCTATAGAAACAGGTAAACTAGCGCCCTTGTAATTAAACGATAAGTTACCGAGATTGTTATGTGGCAGTGGTTTGCAGTGGCCTTAGGTGGTGCTTTGGGGGCGAGTGTGCGATTTGGTGTCTCTACCTATTTGTTACCCGTTCAACCCGATAAATTTCCTTGGGCTACCTTTGCCGTAAACATTGTCGGCTGCTTTTTGATTGGTGTGCTTTACACTCTGATCGTTGAAAAACAACTTTGGTCTCATCAGTGGCGGATTATTCTCATCACTGGTTTTTTGGGCGCTTTAACGACTTTTTCGACCTTCTCAATCGAATCGGTGCAGTTGTACTTGCGAGGCTACACACTCTTGGCGATCGCTAATACGGTCTTTACAATGCTCGGCTGTTTAACAGCGGCAGCGTGTGGCTTGCATGTTTCTAGTCGTTGGTTGGGATGATCGATCCGTTAATCGTAACGCCGAAACCTATTTAATTGCTCATGCTCTGGTTTAAACCAACGTTTATTACCAGAGATACAACATTCAATTTATAAGTCGAACACAACTTTTATGCTTGATGCAAAATACGTAAGAACCAACCCCGAAGAGGTTGCGGAAAAACTAAAAAAACGCAATTTTAACCTTGATGTTGAATTGGTTAAAAAGCTCGAAGCCGAACGTCGCGAAATTCAGGTTAAAACGGAATCGCTCCAGCAAGAACGTAACGCCAGAGCGAAATCAATCGGCAAGGCAAAAGCTGCCGGTGAAGATATTGCGCCATTGCTTGCAGCCGTTGATCAGCTAAAGGCAGACCATGCTGCGGCAGAGCTAGAGCTTAACGATATTCAAGCTAAACTCGACGAAATTCTATTTTCCATTCCCAACATTCCTGATGCAGAAGTACCAGAAGGCAAGAGCGAAGACGACAACGTTGAAATTCGTCGCTGGGGTGAGCCTAAAACGTTCGACTTTGAACCAAAAGATCACCTCGATTTAGGCACTTCTTTAAGCCAGATGGATATGGAATGTGCGGCCAAGCTCACGGGTTCTCGTTTTGCCGTAATGAAAGGCGACATTGCACGTCTGCATCGCGCTTTAATTCAATTTATGATTAACACTCATATTGAAGAACATGGCTACCAAGAAGCATACGTACCATTTATGGTCAATCGTGACTCATTATTTGGCACGGGTCAGCTGCCCAAGTTTGAAGAAGATCTATTTAAACTTACCGATGAGCGTGAGTTTTATATGATTCCAACCGCGGAAGTACCATTAACCAACATGGTCCGCGATGAAATCGTTGATGAAGCTAGCTTACCGTTAAAGTTTGTCTGTCACTCACCCTGTTTTCGCAGTGAAGCGGGCGCCTACGGTCGTGATACTCGCGGCATGATCCGTCAGCATCAGTTTGAAAAAGTCGAAATGGTTAAAATCGTTAAACCTGAAGATTCAGAACAAGAGCTCGAATCATTAGTGGCAAACGCAGAAACCATCTTGCAAAAATTGGAATTACCCTACCGTACGGTAATCTTGTGTGGTGGCGATATCGGTTTCTCAGCGGCGCGTACCTACGACATTGAAGTGTGGTTGCCTTCACAACAAAAATATCGCGAAATTTCTTCTTGCAGCAATGTAAGAGATTTCCAAGCGCGCCGCATGAAAGCTCGATACAGAAACAAAGAAACCGGCAAACCGGAGTTTCTGCATACACTTAACGGTTCTGGTTTGGCGGCAGGCCGTGCATTAATTGCGGTAATGGAAAACTACCAAACCGAAACCGGTGCGATTGAAATTCCAAAAGTACTGCAACCCTACATGGGCGGCAAAACCATTATTGAAGCCTAGTATTTGAAACCTAACATTCGAAACCTAGCATTTAATGATAAAAAACTCTGATTAATCCGAGTTTTTTGCAACACAAGGATGTGTTGCCGATGTAACAATATTAAGCGATTGAAATTGTGAAAAATGAAAAATCGTAATTTCAATTTTTTGACCTCTGATTAAATTCTGGAAGAGTTGATCAGAGGTTCTTACCGTTGGCTTGTCGGTGTTCATTAATGCCAATGCCTAACGTATCTAAGATTAAAATTCGAGACCTTCGTTTGAACGATCTACTGAATCATCCGCTGAATAAATCCGCCCAAGTATTTTTAGTGGGCGCTGGTCCCGGTGATCCTGAATTACTCACATTAAAAGCTTACAAAGTAATTCGTGCCGCGGAAGTTGTTCTTTATGATCGTCTCGTTTCACCAGAAATTCTCGCGTTAATTCCAGATAAGGCCGAAAAAGTTTATGTTGGTAAGGCTCGCGCCAATCATTCTGTGGCCCAAGACACCATAAGCCAACTTCTCGTTGATTACGCAAACGCGGGTAAAATTACGGTACGTTTAAAGGGCGGTGATCCATTTATTTTTGGCCGTGGTGGTGAAGAATTAGAATTATTAGCCAAGAATAATATTCAGTTTGAGGTGGTTCCGGGAATTACCGCGGCATCCGGTTGTGCCGCTTATTCTGGTATTCCGCTGACACATCGCGATTATTCCCAATCGGTACGATTTATTACCGGACATTTAAAAAGTGGCCAAGTTAACCTGAATTGGAAAGAATTAGCACTTGATCAGCAAACCTTGGTTTTTTACATGGGTTTGGTTGGTTTGGATGAAATTTCAAATCAGCTGATTAAATTTGGCCGCAATGCAAGTACGCCCATAGCCATTGTTGAAAAGGGCACAACACCGGATCAAAAAGTTCATATTTCAACCTTGGGTGAAGTTAATAATCTACTTGCGTCTACAGATATTCACCCTCCAACGTTAATTATTATTGGCGAAGTTGTTTGTCTGCACGATAAGCTCGCTTGGAAATAATATTTATACTTCTGAACTTTTAGGTAACTTGTCTAATCAGTTGGCCAGATTTTATTTCTCTAATATTAAAAAAGTCTTATATTTGCTCGGTGTCGGTATTTATTTCTCTACTATGAGAGCATAAATTTTAAGTTTTTGTGATCAGAATATTCCTTACCTGTAATGATCTGATATTCCAAGATCCGTTCTTATTTTGGTAGAATTTCTCAATCAGTTTAAATCTGTCAAAATTTTGAATGAGATAGTGATATGGAAATCCGCAGACAAGCTCCCTCGGTTCGTGAAATCATCCGCATAGATGAGACTGGAAAAATTCGTCCGGTCGATACCAAATCTTCCGAACTTATTTCTGTTCATTTATCTGAAGAACGTGTTCGTTTAGAGCGCCGAAGCGGTAGAGACCGCCGGAAAGATCAGGGCGATAGCGTCTTCTGTACTCGAAGTGGTTCCGATCGCCGACGCAGCGGACGAGTGCAGATCAGTGTCTAATACAATACGTCCAGTTATTTATTAATAGCGTCTAATATTAGCGGCGACTATACTTCACCTGTCTAATCTAAAAGACAACGATTAATTCAAGGTTTCAGCAAGGCAAGCATGTGCAAAATAAAAAATACGTGCACATTTCAAAAAATGTAAGTAATTAAAATTGTGATAAAGTTGAAGAGCGCATTTTTGATTTCTGATTAACTCACAGATCAGTCAACCAGAGCCGGAGGTTGCTATAGTTAATTTTATTAATTAACTAGAGGAACCTCTGATTAACCTCCGAGATCTGCCATAATATCTCGTCTGTAAATAAAA
>CALMJT010000040.1 GCA_937864365.1 uncultured Alteromonadales bacterium
TACCACACCGATGGCGGTGCCTTGGCAGAAAAAGTAGGTAGCATTGGTGAGTCGCGTACTTTGGGTTACAAAGAACACGGTGTTGCTGGTTGGTTTACCATTTTTATTCGCGGTATGTTGTGTAACTGGATGGTGTCAATGGGTGTGGTTGGCGCCATGATTTCAACATCTGCTGGTAGCAAAATGATGGCGATGTGGATGCCAATCATGCTGTTCTTCTACATGGGTTTTGAGCACTCAATCGTAAACATGTTCTTGTTCCCATTCTCTATGATTATGGGTGGCGACTTCACCATCGTTGATTACTTCATTTGGAACGAAATTCCAACCGCTTTAGGTAACCTATTCGGTGGCTTCTTCTTAGTTGGTTTACCGTTGTACTTAACTCACGTTAAAACCAGTGCAGCTCGCAAACTTGCATAAGATAACAATCAGCGCTGTTAAACTAAGATTGGTTTTACCAATACGGGTTACAGATCGTTAATTGCAAAACCCTCACTCGAAAGAGTGGGGGTTATTTTTATTTATGACTAAACAACTTCGAATCTCTCAAGATCAGTTTTCTACGGCGGGTAGAAAAACCGTCAATCAAGATTGTCACGGCATTATTATTCCGGAGGAACCACAGCTAACCTCAAAGGGCATTTGCGCCGTGATTGCCGATGGTATTAGCAGCAGTCAGGTGAGCCACATTGCCAGTGAGGCAACCGTGCAAGGGTTTCTGTCAGACTACTATTGCACGTCCGATTCTTGGTCTACCAAAAAATCCGGCCAGAGAGTACTTGAGGCCATTAATTCTTGGTTGTTTGCGCAAACTCAATACAGTCCTCATAAATACAATAAAGATAAGGGTTACGTCTGTACCTTTAGCGCAATTATTTTTAAATCCAACACCGCACATATTTTCCACTGTGGCGATGCCAGAATTTATCGGCTTGCTAATGGCGGCCTAGAACAATTAACCCAAGATCACCGTCGTGTTATTTCGTCAGAAGAAAGCTATTTAGCCAAAGCGCTGGGAATTAATAATTTTTTAGACCTAGATTATTTAATGGTAGATGTTACCGAAGGTGATTTTTTTCTGTTGGCAACAGACGGTGTTTATGAATTTATTGACGATAAACTGCTGATTCAAACTATCATCGAACACCGTAATCATTTAAGCGGCTTAGCCGAAAATATTATTCAAAAAGCATTGAATGCCGGGAGTGACGATAATTTAACACTGCAAATTATTCGTATTGATGAACTACCCGAACAAAATTTAGGTGAAATACATCGGCAAGTAAATCAACTACCACCGCCACCACAATTAGGCCCGCGAATGGAATTCGAGGGTTATAAAATTATTAAGGATGTGTACATCAGCAGTCGCAGCCATGTGTTTTTAGCGGAGGATATAGAAACGCAACAACAAGTTATTTTAAAAACGCCTTCGGCAGAAAAGCGCGACGATCCGGCGTATCTTGAAAATCTATTAATGGAAGATTGGATCGCCAAACGCCTTAACAACTTACACATTTTAAAAGCGGTTGAATCTAGCCGAAAACAAAATTATCTATACACGTTAAGTGAATATATTGAAGGTAGAACGCTAGCGCAATGGATGTTGGATAATCCAAAACCCGATTTAGAAACCGTGCGGAGTATTGTTGAACAGGTTGCCAAGGGATTGCAGGCGTTTCATCGCCAAGAAATGGTTCATCAAGATCTGCGTCCCAACAACATCATGATTGATCGCGATGGCGTGGTAAAAATCATCGATTTTGGCTCCACCAAAGTGGCGGGCATATCCGACATTGTGCAGCGTAACGAAGGTATTGTTGGCACCGCGCAATACACCGCACCGGAATATTATTTGGGTTATTTAGGCACGAGTCGGTCTGATATATTCTCACTGGGTGTTATTACCTATCAAATGCTGAGCGGTGAACTCCCCTACGGAAATGCTATTGCACGCTCAACCGATGCCAGAACACAACTGCGACTGCGCTATAAATCCCTTGCCACCGACGAAAATGCAATACCGAGTTGGGTCGATTTTGCCATTAAAAAAGCGGTTAACATCAACCCGCTAAAACGCTACGACGAGGTATCTGAATTTATTTACGAACTTCGCCACCCAAATGCAGATTTTATAAAACGTGAAAAACCACCGTTAATAGAACGAAATCCAGTGCTTTTTTGGCAGGTAGTATCGTTTATTTTGTTTGCGATAAATGTGTATTTTATTGTTAGAAATATCTAACACAGATTCTAGGAGCCTCTGATTAACTCATCCATGATTTCATCAGAGGGCAGACATTGAAAATGCGATTTCTAATTTCTTCACAATTCCAACCATTTACCGTTCTTGAAATTGGTGATACATCCTTGTGTCACAGGAAACTCTAGGTTAATCAGAGTTTCCTCTAATCAATACAACCAACCGGTTTTAAAGGATACGCCTGTTGCGGCAAATAAAATGGCGAATAGTGTTACGGTGCGAATATGCCAAGCCATTGTGGGTAAAGACTTTGCCGTTAAATTAGGAATAACTCTAAAGCGAGCGTTTAACGCCAAAAGTATGGTTGACAGTAACAGAGCCAATTTCAACATAATGGGATGAGTGATGGGATTACTAACGTTAAACCAGTCACCTATGTTAGGCACTAAACGATGCGCCAAATAAAAGCCCGATAGAATTTGAACGATCAATGCAGGCATGCCAATCTTTTCAAACTTTTGTTCAAAGCTCAGTAATATCTGTGGTGACCGTTCTTTTAGCGCATTAGGTAAAATAATAGTGCTGAGAATAATATGCCCACCCACCCAAATAGTTGCCGCTAAAATATGCAGTAATAAAACAATACCGTACACAATCATTCCACCAAAGCCAATTCCCCAGTTTTCAATACTACATTAACCTGCTTGCCAAACGTTGATTGCGGTCAAGTACGTACTAAGCATTTAGAGATTTTTAAATCCAGTATAGTAACCTCTAATTAAACTATGAATGAGTTAATCAGAGATTGCTTTAGAAGCGCTTGAATGCTTTTATTAAATGATCAAATATTACAATTGTTTCGATGGCCAATTGTTTTTCTTTTAAATTAAATAATTTTAAAATTAAGAAGATACTAAGGTTTAATCGAGATGTTTTTATTTAGCATAAATAATGTCTGCGTTTTTACTGTTTGGATCTCCATTACTCCACAATATAAAGTCATTCTTCTCAGACGAGCTATCAATTGAATATTGGTATGAATTGCCCCATGGATCTTTTGGGGATTCAAGCAAGAATCCACCTTTAGGATAGTTTGGCAATAAAGCGCCTTTTTCTTCTTGCCATAGTATCTCTAGACCTTCCTCTTGTGTGGGATAACGTCCATATTGTAACTTAAACGCTTTTAATGCTGTCGTTAACAGTCGCATGTCGGCTTGTACTTGTGCATTCATGCTGTGCGGTCTACAGATAATTTGAGTATCCATCAATACGATTAAACCCAATACGCCAACTATAAAGGCACTAATTATTAACGTTTTTTTCATTTACAGCTCAATTGTAAATCTATAGGAAACACCTATCGGTACAGCCGAGTTTATACCAGTATCAAGGCTGTAACTGTAAACATTTATGAAATTAAACCACGAGAAGGGAGTATTGGTAACTACAACAATATAAAGCACCGTTGAAGGGAAAACTAAAGTGATCGATTGTTGAAAAGAAATACTTGATATGGAGGCTAGATAACAGAATTTCTGGCGCTTAAGGTTAGTCCTAAAATATTACTTTCCTTTAATTTCTCAAACAAAGCTTTTCTTCCGGTTTCTTTTTTACCTTTTAAAAAGGTCAATTCTTCCGTTGTTAATAAGGTTGCAGCAATTAATTTAAAACCACCGTTATTGGTACTTAATTGCGCTTTTTCAATTGGGTTGTGCAGAAGTGCGCCTACTAAACCTCGGCCATCTTTTATATGTTCGATATTAAATGTTAGGGCGAGAGGTTCGTCGTTTAAAAGTTTTTCACAGAGTCTTGGATACTGGGCGAGGGTGTGGCTTATTTCTGCAATCATGGGAAACAACCATCTATTTGCAAGGCTTTCTAGGTTACTTGGGTCTGGAATGGTTAGGTCGGCAGCTTCTATGTACACCTCTAAGCCAAGGCCGTTTTCGGGTTTATTTCTTTCTACGTAAGGGTCAGAGAGTCCGTCGGAAACAATACAAGGATTACCATTATGTTGTATTGCTAACCAAGATGCGCCGCTTGGCCACTGTGGTCCTTCGCCCATGGGTCCCATCAACGAAGACAGTGACACGGCGCGAGAGCCAAAATGACTTTCGATGGCCTGTAGACGTGAACTCGACGCTAACTGCAAACGATTAATGTAGGTCAGTCCGGTAATTTCCGGTATTTGTGCGGTTTGCTCAGGCATAGTGTTTCCTTAAGCGGCGGCCGATTTATCCAGCAGAGCAGGCAGCGTGTGGGCAAGCCACTGCTCGATTCGCTCATCCGTTAAAAACGCTTGGGTGCGTTGATCCAACACTAATCCAACAAACTGGCCGTTAATAATTGCGTCCGAATGCTCAAATTCATAACCGTCAGTGCTCCAACTGCCCACCACATCGGCGCCGTAGCCATACACCAATTGATACAATTTAATTAACGAGCTGGCAAAACGCGAAGCGTAGCGTTCTTGATGACCCAGGCCAAACAGCGCAACGCGTTTGCCTTTAAGGTCATAACCATCTAGATGAGGCGCGAAGTCCGACCAGCCCGCCTCCACGCAGCCAGTATCTTTACCCGGTAAATCGCCAACACCGTAACTGGGCGTTCCAAGGATTAGGCAGTCGTAATTGAGCAGTTCTTCAGGGCGAGTGCGATTGACGTTTTTCGGCTTGTCGGCTAGGTCTTCACCAAGGGCTTTATAAATTTTCTTGGCCACTAATCGAGTGGTACCTGTGTCGGTTCCAAAAAAAATGCCTATTTTTTTCATGGCCGGAAGCTCCGCAACAAATAAGAATATATCTGCTATCGGCAAGAAAAATGCCATCAAAATAGATTTTGCAATTTGTTGGCACGGTTAATTATTGGAATCGCTAATTGACTCATCCATGAATGAATCAGAGGTTAGAAATTGAAAAAGTGATTTCCAACTTCTGTACAATTTCAGTCACTTACCGTTCTTGAAAGTGGCGATACATCTCTGTGTGGCGGGAAACTCTAGGTTAATCAGAGTTTCCTCTTATTAAATAAACGAAAAAAATACGCTTTTAAAAATACTAGAGTTATCTAAATAACGATTTATTGCTGAGTTAAAAATACAGAAAACCAACTTAGATAATAAAAATTATTTTACCTTTGGGCTTTAGCGTGCAAAAAATTTCTCGTTTAAGTCTTAAAAAGAAATCCGTGTTTTTGTGATACATGTGTTTGTAATTTTTATCAAAACAACAAAATCTATTTAATTTAGTGAAAAAACTATCTATAGGCTTGTGTGAAATAAAATTTGCCATTACGCTCACGTTGTTACTTAGTTTCACTGATTTTAGGTAAAAAATAACAAAAAATGTGAATTTAATTCACAAGCAAGCTCAGCTTACAGTAAAAAAAGCTGATCATTTGGTCAGTACATTTGAGTATCTCTCGGAGGTTTTCTTGGATAGAAGAAACTTGCCACTTTCGGCGTTGCGTGCGTTTGAAAGTGCTGCTGAGTGTTTGCACCTGGGTAGGGCGGGTGAAAAATTAGGGGTGAGTCATGGTGCTATTAGTCACCAGGTACGTGCTTTAGAAGAGCAGTTATCCGTTAAATTATTTTCTCGCGCTCACAATAAACTAGCGTTAACTCCGGCCGGCCAGCGTTTGTATCAATCTGTTAAAGACGGTTTTGATAAAATTGCCGATGCAACCCGTAATTTAAATCCGCTGGAGCTGAGCGGGCCTTTAGTGGTTGCTTGTACGCAAACCATTGCATCCAGTTGGGCGGCAAAACACATCTGTGAGTTTTACCAAAAATACCCAAGCATTGAGTTGCGCGTTCGAGAAATCGAGCCTTTACAAAAAGACATTCCGTTAGACATCGACATTGCCATTTGTTATGGACGACCAAACTCAGGTGATCGCTCGGTAAAAAAACTGGGTGCGCCGCCACTGTATCCGGTTTGCAGTCCGACAATTTTGCAAGGCCGTGCACCGGTAAATAATCCCGATGATTTAAGCAGTTTTACCATTATTCACGACGGCGAAGTACTTTGGTCGCGTTGGTTTGAACGCTACGGTGTTGATCCAGATTCACCAAAATCCAATATTTATTTTTCAAATACCAGTCAAGCATTGGCCGCGGCTAGGTTGGGTTATGGTGTTGCTTTAGGAAATACCTTTGAGGCCTACGATTTTATTCGTGATGGCCAATTGGTGCAGTTGTTTGATTTACCGATTGATGAAGCTCACGAATATTATTTATTAACGCAAACCGAGGCGAATAAACCCTTAAAAGTATCTATTTTTGAAGAATGGATTACTCGCGATCGATTAATTGAAGATGAATAATCGATTTTATAAAACAGTTTTTAGGAATTGATCATGCCTATCACGTCAATTACAAGAACGGTAAGTGATTGAAGTTGTGAAGAAATTGGAAATCACATTTTCAATTTCTGCCCTCTGATTAAATCATGGATGAGTTAATCAGTGGTTCCTATAAGCTGTTTGATGTTTTGTTTTTAAATCGAAAATTTAGAGTCATAAGTTTAAAGGCAGAAGTTTAAAAAGCTTCTGCCTTTTTTATTTTCAGGGTTCGTAAATGTAAAACGCTTATTTTAATTTTAATGTTCGTCTGTTTGATTTTTTATTCGCTAAGTTGAACGTGTTTTAATCTCAATAAATAATTACACAGAGTCTTATAATTTTTCTCACCCTTAGGTTGGTTTTCACGATGTTATTTTATACAAAATAGTTGTGTTCAATATTTTTATAACTAACTTTGAAATTGTTAAATATTTTAGAAATATTAATCGTGTAAAGGCACAGGTTTATTAAGTCGATCACAAAAAACACAATTCAAATCGCTGGTAGATGGTTTCTGAGTGAAAAAAATTGCCATAAATCTGTAAATTTTCTCGATTGGCGTGAATATATTTAACACGTATTGTCGCGCTCAAATAAAAAATGCTGAAATTTAAGCAAACCCCATCTAGCAACGCTTCATAATAATTCTAAAGTCTTGTTGGCAAGTCATGAGGCCAACACATAACTATTGACTAGAACCTTGGGAGTTAAACGAACCAATGGCAAAGCCACATTTTTACCGTACGAAGTTATTTATTGCCGCGAATATTTTATTCTGTGGATACGCATCTGCTCAGAGTAGTTACCAACTAGAAGAAGTAGTAGTAACCGCTCAAAAACGCCAGCAAAGCGCCCAAGATGTGAGTATTGCGGTTACCGCTTTTGACAGCAGCAGTTTAGAAAAGCTGGGTGTTAATCAACCGGCAGATATTGCATTACACACACCGAATTTAAATGTAAAAAACGTTTTAAATAAATCCGCGCCCATTTTCACCATTCGCGGGATTGGTAACGCAGCGTTTACGTCAAACAGTGTTGCACCTGTTGGCGTTTATGTGGATGAATTATTCCTACCCACCAACACCATGATGAGTTTCTCGGTATTCGATATCGAGCAAGTAGAAGTTTTAAAAGGCCCACAAGGTACCTTGTTTGGTCGAAATACCACCGCCGGTGCGGTAAGTTTTGCAACAGCACGTCCAGCCCACGATAATGAAGGTTATATTAAAGTTGGCGGCAGTAACTTTGATGGTTTAGAAACCGAAGCTGCGCAAAATATTTCGTTGAGCGACACCGTTGCTATGCGCCTTTCCGGTAAGTGGACTCGTCAAGACGAAGGTACTTTTACCAATGTTAATAACGGCGGTAATCGTGATGTGGGTACCACCAACACCTACGCAATTCGCGCCGGATTTTTATTTGAGTTAGAAAACGGTGAAGTCTACTTTAACGTTCACGGTGGCCAAGATAAAAGTGAAAACGAACCTTGGGTAGGTATCGGCCGCAGTGCTTTAGATGATCCTTCTGGTGCAGCGCCGGAATTACCGGGTGTTGATGGTCAACAGTACCGCAATAACTGTTTAGATCGCGCAACCAATTCTATTCAAAACTTTATTAATAATCCTAACTGTGTAAACCGTGTGGGTTATTACGATGAAAATATCGATCCGCGTGTAGGTGAGTTTAGTTTAAATCCTAAAATCGAAGCCGACAGTTTTGGTTTATTGCTCAATACCGACTTTGCGTTAACCAATACCGTCGATTTTGCCTCTATTACGGCTTACGAGTTATTGGATAAAACTACGCAAGAAGATTTCGACGGTAGTCCATTCCGTATTGGTGATACCACCTATCGCAATGATATCGAAGTGTTCAGCCAAGAATTCCGCTTCTCGTCTGTTGAGCCTTATAAAGGCGTGACCGATTGGATAACCGGATTTATTTATTATCAAGATACGCAAGACGTAACCGATTTGTACGGCTACACCGATCGTGTAAACCACGACGTTTTAGTTGATTTCACCCAAGAGACCGTAAGTGTTGCCGGTTACTTGCATACCGAGACTCAGCTTTCTGAAAAATTCCGATTAATCGCCGGTGTTCGTATTTCTTACGACAATATTTCGTTTGACGGTGGTACCACTGCGGTTAACTTCGACGACGATTTTACCGGTGACGTAACCTTCTTCTCGGTGAATGATCCTATTTTGGTCGATGACGAAGATATCGAATCAACCGAATTAACCGGTAAAATTGGTATCGACTATAATTTAGCGGAAGACATTTTGTTGTACGCAAACTATAGCCGCGGTTATAAAGCCGGTGTTTGGAATGGTTTCTGGGCAGCAAGCCCTGGCGATCACTCTTCTGCTGAACCCGAATTTATTGATGCCTACGAAATTGGTTTTAAATCAACGTTGTTAGATCAGCGTTTACGCTTAAACGCCGCGGCGTATTTGTACGATTACAAAGATCAACAATTATTCGCCGACTTACCCGATGGCCGCTTTACCATCTTTAACGCCGGTAGTGCCGACGTACAAGGTGCCGAAGTAGAAATTAATTGGCTCGTTACGCCTAATTTTGAATTGCGCGGTGGTGTGGGTTATACCGATGCGAATGTATCGGCTAGTGTTGGTTTATTGGAATTTGACGACGCCCAGCCTGCAAATACTCCAGAATACACCTACAACTTGTTGGCACGTTACAGCTTTGAATTTGGCCAAGGTTTTTCTGGCTACGTACAAAGTGATTACAGCTACCAAGACGATGTTTTCTTCTCGGTGGATAATTTAGAGGCCATTAGCCAAGATGGTTATGGCTTATTAGGTTTCCGTGCCGGTGTAGAAGCACCACAAGGTTGGGAAATTAGTGCTTGGATTAAAAACGCAGAAGACGAACTCTACTTTACCGAAATCTTAACCTCTGGCAGTGCCGGTGTGGTTTCTGGTCAAGTCGGTACGCCTAGAACTTACGGTGTCTCTTTCAAAACTCACTTTTAAAAGTCACTAAAATAGTTAAACACTGGGTGCTTTGCAGCGCGAGCCGTCTAATTTAGGTTACGGCTGCAAAGTACTTCAGTTTTATTCATTAGGGATTAAAAATGAGTAAAGAATTAGAACGCAGTTTAAAAGTTAGAGATTCCCTAGCACTGGCATTCGGCTGCATGATCGGGTGGGGCTGGGTTGTATTAGTCAGCGAATGGATTGTAGTCGCCGGTAGCTTTGGCGCCATTGGTGGTTTTATTGCGGCGGGTTTAGTGCTTGCGGTGGTTGGTGTTTTATACGCCGAACTTGCCTCAGCAATGCCAGAAGCCGGTGGTGCGCAAAATTACGGTCAACGTGCTTTTGGGCCACTAATGGGTTTTGTGTGCAGCTGGGGGCTTATTTTAGGGTATGTATCAATCACCGTGTTTGAAGCCGTTGCTTTACCGCAGGTGGCCGAATACGTAGTTGGCAATTTAGATCATATCTTTTTATGGCAAATTGCTGGACACGACGTTTATCTAAGCTCCGCGGTGGTGGGTGCCATTGGTGCATTGGTATTTTGTTATCTCAATGTGCGCGGTGTAAAAACCTCGGCTATTTTCCAAACACTGGTTACCGCCGTCATTGTTGTTGCCGGTATTTTATTGTTCACCGGTTCTTTTGTGAGCGGTAAAACCGAAAACCTCTCGCCAATGTTTGTGGGTTCCGTATTTACCAGCGTTGCTGCGGTTATGGTCATGGCGCCATTCTTGATGGGTGGGTTTGATGTAATTCCCCAAGCGGCGGCTGAAATCGACTTACCTCCTAAGAGCATTGGTAAACTAATTATTGTTGCGGTTATTTTGGGTGTGGTTTGGTATTGCGGCGTTATTTTGTCGGTATCGTTATTGTTTGACGAAACCGGTTTAGTCGCGGCAAGTTTACCTGCGGTGGATGCCGCCGGAGTTGCTTGGGGTGAATGGGGCAAACAGGTTTTAATCTTAGGTGGTTTGGCCGGTATTTTAACCAGTTGGAATGGCTTTTTAATTGGTGGCAGCCGGGCGGTGTATGCACTGGCTAAAATGGGTGCTTTACCACAATTTTTTGCCAAAGTTAGCCCAAAATACCACACGCCTGTAAACGCTATTTATGTGATTTCGGCCATTGGTGTAATCGGTCCATTTTTTGGCAAACAATTACTGGTGTGGATTTCCAACGCCGGCAGTATGGGATTTGTCATTGCTTATATTGTGGTCGCTTTGTCGTTTTTAAAACTACGCTACAGCGAACCCGACATGCCCCGGCCATTTAAGGCCAGCTTTGGTAAGTTTTGGGGTATTGTAGGCGTTATAGGTACCTTTGGATTACTGCTACTTTATTTCCCGGGCAGTTCCGGTGCTCTTAAATGGCCGCACGAATGGGTTATTATTTTGTTGTGGTTTGGTTTTGGTTTTAGCGCTTATTTTTATCAATCGCTTAGTAATAAATCGCTAGCCGTTAGTTATAAATAACACTTACACGTAAGTGAGTAGTAACAACTCTCTGGTTAACTGTTGCAGAAAGTATTGACTGAAGCGATGCTTTTAGAAAAAAACTCCATTGCCATAATTTTCTTGGCAATTTAGTTAGTAAGGTTATGAAACGTAAATGTATTTCTTACTGTTGATCTAATTGCAAATGAGTGAGTCAATAGTTTCTACAGATTTAACCAGAGCGCAAAAATCAGAGGCTTTTAGTAGATTTGCAATAATTCACTGTCTGCTAAAAATCCGTAATTTAGAAGTCCCATTTTTCATGGAGTAATACATGACTTCGATTATTTATCCCATCACCAATCTTACCTCTATCGAGCAACTGGATATTACCCGTGGTGAAGGTGTTTACGTTTATGATCAAAATGGTAAACAATATCTAGAAGGCATGGCGGGTTTATGGTGCACCTCTTTGGGTTATGGTAACCAAGAGGTTATTGAAGCTGCCAAAGAACAAATGTCTAACCTGAGTTTTGCGCATTTATTTGGTGGCAAAACCCATCCGGCTAGTCGTGAACTTGCCGATCGCCTACAAGCGATGGTTCCTGTTAAAAATGCCAAGGTATTTTTTGGTAATTCCGGGTCAGACGCCAACGATTCACACATTAAAATTTTGCATTACTATTTTAATGCGATTGGTAAACCCAATAAGAAAAAAATCATAACTCGCGAAAGAGCCTATCACGGTGTTACGGTTGCTTCTGGCTCTTTAACCAGTCTTCCGGTAAACCTTGCTGAATTTGATGCGCCTTTGGATGCACTCGGTATTTTACGCACCGATCACCCGCATTATTTTCGCGGTAAATTATCGCAAGAGAGCGAAGCCGCATTTGTCGATCGTATTGCGCAAAATTTAGAAGCATTAATTGATCGCGAAGGACCAGAAACCATTGCTGCCTTTATTGCTGAGCCTATTACTGGCGCTAGTGGCGTTATCGTTCCACCAGAATCTTATTACCCTAAAATTCAACCCATTTTAGAGCGACACGGCATTTTATTCTGGGCCGATGAAGTGATTACGGGTTTTGGTCGTACCGGTAATGATTTTGGTTGCACTACCATGAACATTAAAAACCCAGATTTAATGACCTTTGCTAAACAATTATCATCGGCGTATTTCCCAATCAGTGCCTCGGTAATTAACGGTGATTTTTACGAAGCCATTGTAGAGCAATCCAATAAAGTTGGCGTTTTTGGTCACGGCTATACTTACACCGGCCATCCTGTGGGTTGTGCGGTGGCTAATAAAGTTTTAGAAATTTACGAGCGCGATAATATTTTTGCGAAAGCCGCCGAAACCGGTGAATATTTACAGCAACAATTACGTAAATTCGAAAGCTTTGCCAACGTCGGTGAAGTTAGAGGAAAAGGCCTACTAGCGGCAATAGAGTTTATTACCGCCGATCAACCAGGATCACAACCACCCGCAGGTGTTGCAGCATTCTGTGCAAAAACCTGTGAAGAAAATGGTTTGATCGTAAGACCGGTTGCAGGAACCACTGTAGCGATTTGTCCGCCGTTAATTATTAGCAAAGCGCAAATCGATGAGTTGATTGAAAAGCTAGAACGTTCGCTTCATAAAACTCTAGAGTTTTCGGCTAAAGCTCAATAAAACTCAACCGTTAAAAATCTTTAACCCAGCGCTTGGCTTCTTTTTGGGGGAGCCAAGTTCTCGCCTCTTGATGTATTTTCTGCTTAATTCCCAGTGTTCAATTTTTATCTTGTTCAAATGCCCCAAGTCCTTATCGTTAAGAAAACGCCCATTAAATTACGCACGAGTTAATCAGAAATTCTTCAAAATGGTCTCAAACGAGCATTCCGAGTTGTTTGACGCGTAACTTATAGCGTTGTACAGATTTCCCACAAATCGCCGCTGATTGTCTGTCAATGATGATCCTATGACTGTGCGAAAAAAATTGCCTGTAATTTATACACTTTGAGGTTGATCGATTCGATTTCGTTTTGGTCTAGAGCCATAACTCTTTGCGTTTTGATTGAACAACAGTGAACCTAACACAGCGGAATTCATTACGATGAAAACATTTAAAAAGCTGCTACTGACCAGTGCAGTGGCTGCCACTTCTTTGGCAATGATTGCCTGTTCCCCAAGCGAAGAGGCTTCTAAGCCTTCAGAGCAAGTTTCTGCCAGTGAATCAGCACCAGCAAGCACAAGCGAAAAAACTGAGCAAGAGAAGCTCATTTCCACCTTAGAGCAATTTTACGAAGAAGATCTAAAACGCTCGCCGTTATTCGCATCTTACCGTGGTTCTAAAGAAGGCTATGGATTATGGAATGACATTTCGTTAGCGAAACAAGACGAAGAACATGAGCTGGACAAAACCCGCCTTGCGATTTTAGAAAAGTTTGATGCGTCACAATTAGATGATCAAAACAAAATCACCCTAGCCATTTCTAAAGCAGGTTTAGAGCGCAGCATTGCTCAATACGAATTCCGCGATAACGATTATGTTATGCAACAATTCCGTTCGTGGCACACAACGGTTCCTAGCTTGCTGATTAACATCCACCGTGTTAGCAACGAACAAGATTTAAAAGACTATCTATCGCGTCTTGAAAAAGTAGCGCCGTTGTTTGATCAAACCATCGATCTTATGCGTCATCAAGCCGATTTGGGAGTATATCCACCCCGTTGGACTTACCCACAAATGATTGAAGCATCGAAAAATGTGATCACTGGTGTTCCCTTTGATGATAGCGAAACCGAAAATCCCATTTTTGCAGACTTCAGTAAAAAACTTGCCAGCCTTGAGCTTACTGAAGAAGCATCCGATGCGTATTTAGCACAAGTGACAAAAATATTAAAAGAAGTCACCGCACCGGCCTACGAAAAATTAATTGCCGAGCTTGAAGTTCAACAAGCCAAAGCGCCAGAAGGCGACGGTGTGTGGCGTTTGCCAAAAGGTGATGCTTATTACGCGCAACTTCTAAATTATTACACCACCACCAATTTAAGTGCCGAAGAAATTCACCAACTGGGTTTGGATAACGTTAAACGCATTCATTCCGAAATGGAAGTCATTAAAGACAAAGTCGGCTTTAAAGGCTCTCTGCAAGATTTCTTTAAATTTATGCGTGAAGACTCACAGTTCTTCTATCCAGAAACCGACGAAGGTCGCGACCAATATTTGGCAAAATCGGTCGAAATTATCGATACCATGCGCGACGCCTTACCCAATTATTTTGGTATTTTTCCGAAAGCAGAAATTAACGTAAAACGCGTTGAACCGTTTCGTGAAAAAAGCGCTGGTAAAGCCTTCTACCAAGGCCCGCCACCCGACGGCAGCCGTCCGGGTATTTATTACGTAAACCTTTATCGCATGGCCGATATGCCAACGTACCAAATGGAAGCCTTGGCTTATCACGAAGGTATTCCGGGTCATCACATGCAACTTGCAATTACCGCCGAATTAGAAGGCATTCCTGAATTTCAGAAAACTGCACGCTTTACCGCCTTTACCGAAGGTTGGGGTTTGTACAGTGAGTATTTAGGTAAAGAAATGGGCTTTTATCAAGACCCGTATTCTGACTTTGGTCGCCTTGCCATGGAATTATGGCGCGCTTGTCGATTGGTGGTAGATTCCGGTATTCACGCAAAACAGTGGAGTCGAGAACAAGCGATTCAATATTTGCAAGACAACACACCTAACCCAGAAAACGACACCGTTAAAGCCATTGAGCGCTACATAGTTTATCCGGGCCAAGCAACCGCTTATCTTGTGGGTAAAATTAAAATACTGGAATTGCGCGAATACGCCAAAGAACAACTTGGTGATAAGTTTGATATTAAAGCCTACCACGATCTAGTTTTAAAAGACGGCCCAATGCCGCTTTCAATGTTAGAAGACAAGGTGAATGCTTGGATTGAAACAGTAAAATAAATTTTCGATAGCAAATATATAAAAACTCCACTTTATAAGAGTTTTTAATCGCACAAGGATGTGCAAGCAAGTTAAAAAACTCGAATTTCTTCGAGCTATTATATATAGGAAGCTCTGATTAACTCATCCATGATTTAATCAGAGGTTCCTATAGATCAAGCAGAGTTTTTTATCCCGAATCAACCCGTCATAAGCGTCTTTAAACAATATGTAATTGCCACGCTAAACAAAAGACACCGCATCTAGAGCAATGCCAGCAGCGGCCGTTCTATTATCAACATCCAATTTTTTAAAGATTTGCTCTAGGTGTTTGTTGATTGTTCTCGGTTTTATACCCAGAATGGTTGCAATATCCCAGTTGGATTTTCCCTTAGATAACCACAGTAATACTTCCGCTTCGCGTTGCGTAACAGGTAGCTTTTCAATCAGCCGTGCCAAGTCTAAATTATGGTTGTGGCCAGAAAGCCGAATTAAATGCTGAGAGCCAACCTGATTAAGGTAGGTAACACTAATCGTGGAATTTTCAAAACCGTCTAGCTGAACGGTTGCGGTTGGGTCTTTTTCCCAGGTTTTATTTAACGCTGTTTGTAAATGTGAAAAAAGTATTTGGGGCTCGTGCTCGTATTGATCGAGCTGTTGTTCGGCGCGATTGGTGGCCCAAATTATAAAACCCAATTTATCGATTGCGATAATCGATTGATCTGCCGAATCAAGAACAGCTTTAGCGCTGAGTTGTCTGCGGGCGTTATGTACATGAACTTTTAGTCGAGCAATAGCTTCTTGATTATTAATCGGTTTGGTAATGTAGTCTACGGCCCCCGATTCTAATCCGCGGATAATGTCTTCTGTTTTCGATAAGCCCGTCATAAAGATAATCGGTAACGAAGGTTTTTTAGCAACAATTTGACGGCAGGTTTCAAAACCGTCTATTTCTGGCATTAGTGCATCAAGCAAAACAATATCGGGGGTAATACGCTCGGTTATTTTAAGTGCTTGTTTACCGCCCAATGCGACCAGTACCGTCATGCCTTCGGAGTTCAACGCTTGATTTAACATCCCTAACGAATCTGGTGAATCGTCGACAATAAGTACCGTAATGGGTTGATGCCCGTTGCTATTCATCGTTGTTTTCAACCTTTCAAGACTTGAGAATGTCTGTTGTGATAATTTCCAATTCTTCGAAGTTAAAATGTTTGGCGAAAGTACGCATCTTATTTAAGGTGTTTTGAGGTAATCCTTGAGAGCTTTCTAACTGGTCTAATTCAATCAATATTTCGTTTAAATTGCCGATTTGAGCGTTTTGTTGAATATTGCGTACGTTCTGTGTTGCGGTTTTTGTGGCCTGAGACTCCGATTTTTCTGATGCTTTTACAGTGTTATTGGGTGGTTTAATATCGTTATCATAAATCCATTGAATGTTTAAAAGATTCCGTATTTTTTCTAAAAGTGCGTCGAGTTGAATCGGCTTTTCTAAATAATCGTCATGCAGCTTTTGGCTGGAATTAACGTTGTAGAATCCACGAGCATTTGCAGAGACCATAATGATCGGCAATTTTTCAAAGTTGTCTCTGATATATTTCGCCAAATCCCAGCCGGATGCAGCACCCAGTTTTATATCCAGCAAAACTAAATCAATGTTATTGAGTAAGGTTATAGCAGATTTTATATTCTGCGCTTGCAATAAATTAAAATTTAATGGTGTTAACAGGCTAACCAAAAGTTGTCGGTGATCACTGTTGTCGTCGACTATCAGAATATTTTTTACCGGCCCAGAATAACCCACAATGGTTGCGTGTGGATTTTGTTCCTCAACTTGATCTTGTGTAGGTGCAGCTTGAAGTAATAAGGTAAAAGTCGAGCCAACACCTTCTGTGCTTTCAACCTCGATATCAGCACCCATCATGTCGGTCAGCTGTCGGCAAATAGCAAGACCTAATCCTGAGCCCGATATTTTCCGCTGCTCGGCCTCTTCTGCGCGCACAAACGGCAGAAAAATCGCTTTTAGTTGTTCTGAAGGAATGCCATAGCCGGTATCCCGGATTTTAAATTGAGCAACGTGGTTTTTATAACTTACCGAAAAATAAATAGAGCCAACCTCGGTAAATTTTATCGCGTTTGATAACAAATTAATGAGTATTTGACGCAATCGCTTTTCGTCGACTTTAATAGTTTTGGGTAGATGTTCTGGGCAATGATAGTGAAATTCGAGATTTTTCGATTCGGCTTGCTGTTTGAACATTTTTACCAACTGATCCAGCATTAAATCGAGACGAACTTTGTCAGAATTTAAATTCAAACGTCCGGCCTCGATTTTAGAGATCTCCAACAATCCCTCGATCATTGTCGCCAGATGCTCTCCGTTACGATGCAAAATTGATAGCTTATCTTGGTGAGCCGCGGAAATTTCGTGATCTTTTTGTAAAAGCTGTGCATAACCTAAAATAACGTTTAACGGTGTACGCAGTTCGTGACTGAGCGCGGTGACATAATTACTTTTTGCAATGTTGGCTGAGTCCGCGACTCGGCGCGCTTTTTCTAATTCTTTTAACGTCATCTTGTGCGCCGACACCTCCTTGACCAGTTTTTCGGTTTGTAGATTAGTCTCCTGTAGTGCCATTTTTGAACTTTTATGAGCCAGTATAAATAACCAAACCAGCACGCCCAGCAATATTAAAATCAGTACAAAACTTGTTGTTAACGCTTGCTGCACGGCTAAATGTTCTATTGTGCCGTTGCCATAAATTGGAAAATAAGCAATATAAAATATGCCCGCAGAAATGACCGAAATTATGGTGAATGCAAATATAAATTGCGCGGTTGGACCCAGAAAATAACGATACGCACTTTCGCCCAAAATAGGTTTTAACAGAGCAGTTAATTGTGCAGAAAGATGAGCGTTGGGGCGGCATTTATCATTGCAACGTGTTTCAAGTACGCAGCATAACGAGCAGATAGTGGCGTTGTGAAATGGACAATGGCTAAGATCTTCGGGATCAAATTGATTGCTGCATAATGTACAAGTATCTTGCGTGTGAGGTTTAGTTAGTGGTTTTATTTCTATAGGCTGATTACAGTTTGTATTATGACAATCATCAGCCTCAACTAAGTAGTATTTGCTTTTCGTTGCAATGGCAATTAAAGGAACTGTAATAAACGGCATAAAAAAGGCGATAAATCCAGAAAATGCAGCGAGTTCATTACCCAATAAACCGGTGCTAGAAAAAACACCAAAAATAGAGGCGAGGGCGGTTGAGCCTACACCAACCGGATTTATGTCGTAAAGCTTGGAGCGTTTGAATTCAATGTGCTTAGGACTTAAACCCAAAGGCTTGTTAATCACCAAATCGGCAATAATAGAACCAAACCAAGCCAGTACAAAAACAGAATAATGATGCAATACAGTTTCAATCGCACGATAAACACCAAGCTCCATAAGCAATAATGCGATGGTGACATTAAACACCAACCAAACAACACGGCCTGGATGGTGATGGGTTAATCGCGAGAAAAAGTTTGACCAAGCCAAAGATCCTGCGTAAGCATTGGCAACATTAATTTTTATTTGGCAAATAATCACAAATAATGCCGCTATGATTAATGCCCATTGGGGTGATAAAGAAAAATGCTGAAATACGGTACTGTACATAATGGTTGGGTCGGATGCTTTATCAACCGAAAACCCCTGTTGCAGCAGTATAAATCCTAAAAGGGTACCTAAAATTAATTTAATAGCACCAAAAATTACCCAGCCCGGCCCGGCACTTAATATGGCAAGCCACCATTTTTTTTGATCTTTCTTGTTAATGTCGGAGTTAGAATTAGGCTCGGGCATAAATCGCAAAAAATCCACCTGTTCACCGATTTGTGCCATGAGCGCAAATAACACCGCAGTGGCAGCGCCAAAAGCCATCCAATCAAAATTTTGGCTATTTACCGTCGAGTTAATACCGGGAAAATTAAGCCATAAATCAAGGGTATTTTGTGGATGCTGCGCAATATAAATAATGGGCGCAATTTGCAGCAGCAACCACAACGGTTGAGTAACTAGCTGCATTCGGCTGATCATCGTGATGCCGTGGGTCACAAGGGGAATTACCACAACGGCACTGATTAAATATCCCAACCAGACCGGAATATGAAAGAGTAAATTGAGCGCACCCGCCATAATGGTGGCTTCAAGCGCAAAAAATATAAAGGTAAAAGACGCGTAAGTTAACGACGATATTGTCGAGCCAATGTACCCAAATCCTGAGCCGCGCGTTAGCAGATCGATATCCACCGAGTATTTAGTGGCGTAGTAGCTAATGGGAATGCCGGATAAAAACAATAACGTACAAACGACAAAAATAGCCCATAAAGAGTGGTACACGCCGTAATTAATAGCGATAGTGGCGCCGAGTAGTTCTAGAACTAAAAACGAACTGGTTCCTAGGGCGGTATTCGCAATTCGAGAAAACGACCACTGCCGCGCTCGTCGAGCAGTGTATCGCAGAGCAAAATCTTCTAAGGTTTCATTAGCCACCCATTGATTATATTGTCGATGGGGTTGAGCTTTTGACTTTGCGGTTTGGGATTGATCGTTAAATAGTATGTTCACAGAATGCGTTTTTTGGGTATGCGTTTACAAGCTATTAACGTCGAGAAACCGTTAAGAGTTCTGCGTATATTATTGGTGACCTTTTTACCACGGGAAATTTTGATTAACCCATTCATGATTTAATCAACAGTCAGAAATTGAAAAGGCGATGTTCAATATCGTTACCATTTCATTCATCGACAATACTCAGTGTTGGCAACTCAGTGTTGGCAACTCATTGTTGGATTGCTGATACACTGGGTTAATCAGCGTCACCTTTCATAAATCAAAATTGCAAAAAACCACGAGTTGATCACATCCTAAAAATATTTGAATGTAAAAAAACAATGCGTTAGCGTGGTGCTGTTAGTTTTTATGTGATCTCAATTTGTGCATTTATCTTATTTATTTTGCTTGTCAGTAGTTCAATGACTATTGGATGGCAATTATCTTGCCAGATATTTGGGCGTTTTTGGCTTGAAAAACGGCATTTTACGATTTTATCAATACGTCATTTTGCGCAGTATTTAGCGTCAATCACCGAATTCTTATCAATTACTCACCTTTGCATAATTGGCCCAGAACCAAGGTTATTTAAACAATCTTTGTCGCCAAGTTATTCATCTAAAGGGAGATATTGCTGTTATGAAGTATTCAACTGTTAGACCTACTTATTTTTTGACCGCTTTGTTATTAACAGCACCTTTGTGTCACGCCGAAATAGAGATTGCAGAAGGTATTAGCGCCACTGGGTTTATCGACATGTCGTTCGTCAGTACAGATATGGACGGCGCTGAAGACAGTGATAATGAATTTTCGGTCGATCAGGTTGAAGTTGATATTACTTATCAAGGTGCGGAGGGTGTTTCTGCCCGTATTGATATTGAGTTTGGTGAAAATGGCACCGGTAACGGAGAAGACGAGACATTTATTGAGCAAGCATTTATCACTAAACAAATTGATAAATCCTTTAGCGTAACGGCTGGTCGTTTTTTGAGTTATACCGGGTGGGAAACCGAAGAGCCTACTGGCTTGTATCAGGTAAGTGGTACTGGTTATGCACCGGTTTTTTACGGTTTTTATCAGCAGGGAGTATCGGGTAAATACGTCTTTAATAAAGCGATATCCGTGACCTTATCGGTAGTAAACGATTTATTTGCTAATCCTACAGAAAGTGATACTAATAATTTGGGATCAGAAATTGGTATTCATTTAAATCCTGTAGAAGGGTTAACTGCCAAGGCGTTTTATCTGTCGGAAACAGATCGTAATTCGCTAAATGTGTGGAGTTCGTACGAAATCAAAGGTTTTACCTTTGCAGCGGAATACAACATCGCAGAAGGCACAACAGGTTTGGATGACGAATCTGATGGATATTTATTGATGGCAAATTATGCCTCGGGAGACTACGGAATAACCTTGCGCTATCACGCTTATGAAACTGAAGATCCTACCGGTCAAACAATTACCGACTTGAGTGCAATCACCATTGCCCCAAGCCTAAAAGTAGGTGAAAACCTACAATTAATTGCCGAATTTAGAATGGATTCCGATGACATCAACGATGTTGATACAAATACGTTTGCTTTAGAAGCTTTATTTACGTTCTAAATAATATCAATTAACTCATTTGCCTGAGCATTAAATGAGTTCTTTAAAAAATAACAAGTAAGGTATACAGCTATGAAATTAAAGACCCTTTTTATCGCTACCGCAGCGACCATGTCGTTAACCTTATCAAATGTCTTGTTAGCGGGTGAAACCATCAAAGTGGGTGTATTACATTCGCTATCGGGCACCATGGCGATCTCAGAAACCACGTTAAAAGACACGGTTTTAATGATGATTGACGAGCAAAACAAAAAAGGTGGTTTACTGGGTAAAAAATTAGAACCTGTGGTGGTAGACCCGGCTTCTAACTGGCCGTTATTTGCCGAAAAAACCCGCGAATTAATTACCAAAGACGACGTTGATGTTATTTTTGGTTGTTGGACGTCGGTTTCTCGTAAATCGGTGTTACCGGTTATTGAAGAATTAAACGGATTATTATTTTATCCCGTGCAATACGAAGGTGAAGAATCGTCGAAAAACGTTTTTTACACCGGTGCCGCGCCTAATCAACAAGCAATTCCGGCGGTGGATTATTTAATGGATGAAATAGGCGTAAAACGTTGGGTACTTGCCGGTACCGATTACGTTTATCCACGCACTACCAATAAAATTTTAGAAGCGTACCTAGAAGCAAAGGGTGTCGATAAAAAAGACATTATGATCAGCTATACGCCGTTTGGTCATTCTGATTGGCAAGGTATTGTCTCTGATATTAAAAAGTTTGGCAGCGAAGGTAAGCAAACCGCGGTGGTTTCAACCGTAAATGGCGACGCTAACGTGCCGTTTTATAAAGAGCTGGCGAACCAAGGCGTTTCTGCCGAAGATATTCCGGTGGTGGCTTTCTCAGTCGGCGAAGAAGAATTATCTGGTTTAGACACAGCACCGTTGGTTGGTCATTTGGCGGCTTGGAATTATTTTCAAAGTGTTGAGGCCGATGTTAACGAAGATTTTATAAAACGTTGGCAAGCGTTTGCCGGTAAAGAACGTGTCACCAATGACCCCATGGAGGCAACCTACATTGGCTTTAACATGTGGACTGCCGCCGTTGAAAAAGCCGGTACCACCGATGTTGATGCCGTTGAGCAGGCAATGATTGGCATTACCTCACCAAATCTTACCGGTGGCATTGCCGTGATGAATAAAAACCATCACCTATCAAAACCGGTGTTCATTGGCGAAATTCAAGAAGATGGTCAATTCGAAGTTGTTTGGAAAACCGAGAGCGTGGTACCGGGCGATGCCTGGTCTGATTACCTTCCTGGTTCAAAAGATATTATTGCCGATTGGACTGCACCCATTAAATGCGGTAATTACAATGTAAAAACCGAAAAATGTTCGGGCCAGAATTTCTAATCCATTCATATTTTCACATGGAGCCTTTGATGAATTCATAACGGAATTGATCAAAGGCTATTAAATAGTCACCACGTTGATAATAATTCCTAAATTATTTTGGGATTGTTATTGTGTGCTCAACATATCTATAAAAGTGAGTTTATGTATACGGTACTATTTAAACTTAAAAAGCTCGCTGTATTTTTTTTACTAACACTTTTTGTTGCGATTTCATCGCGCGCGCAGACTTCAGATATTCAAACCGCTGAGACCAGTGACTCGCTTACATTTGAACAATTAGTCGCGCAAATGCCTTCGGCAAAATTAAACGATTTGTCCGAAATTATCAATGCACTTGAATTGCTATCGGACGACCGATCGCTGGTTTTATTTGAATTTATGCTTGAGGGAAAATTGTATTTTATTGAAGCCGATAATGCAGTAATTACGCTTAACGAAGAGCTAAATGGTGGCGAAGCCTATGTGGCTACCAATGTAATAGATCTAAGCATTATTGCACGCATCAATGACGATGAAATCAAAAAAATACGTGTTAATAATAAATTGCGCATTCAGTTGAGAAAAGCCATTGCTAAGTTCACCTTGTTTAGTAAAAATCCCGAGCGAAGAAAAACAGCAGTAGAAAACTTAATGTCGAACCTCACCTTAGACAATATAGCGTTGCTGCAAGAAGCTACAGCATCTGAAAAAAATACCGCCATTAAAAATAAAATAGAATTGGCATTAAATATAGCCGCGTTACAATCTAAAAACATTGATGAGCAAAAATTAGCGATTAAAGCGCTCGATGGTGAATTGCATCCAGAAGTCCGAGGTGCGCTCAATGCTATTATTGAAAAAGACTCGGACGGTAATTATCTAACGCAAGATAAACAACTTATCCAATTGGCAGAGGCTGCGCTTAAAAAAATCGACAGTAAATTGGAATTTTACGGATTTCTAGAGCGACTATTTTTTGGCTTGAGCTTGGGCTCTGTGTTGTTACTGGCAGCCATTGGCTTATCCATTACTTTTGGTGTGATGGGTGTTATCAACATGGCTCACGGTGAGCTATTAATGTTGGGTGCCTATACAACCTATATGATTCAAACTTTAATGCCAAATTATATTGGGGTATCTGTATTGATTGCTATTCCTGCGGCGTTTATTGTTTGTGCGTTAGTGGGTATTGCCATTGAACGTGGCATTATTCAATTTTTAAAAGGCAGGCCGCTAGAAACCTTACTCGCTACCTTTGGTTTAAGTTTGATATTACAACAAACCGTGCGCAGTATATTTTCACCATTAAACCGACAAGTAAGCACACCTGACTGGATGGCCGGAGCCTTACAGATTAATCCCGGTTTATCACTCACCTATAATCGTCTGTACATTATTATTTTTTCGTTAATGGTATTTGTAGCACTGTTATTGGTCATGAAAAAAACCTCGCTGGGCTTGTACGTGCGAGCGGTTTCGCAAAACCGCGATATGGCCAAAGCCGTAGGCATTAAAAGCGACTGGGTTGATGCCATGACCTTTGGTTTGGGTTCTGGCATCGCCGGTGTGGCAGGTGTTGCACTTAGCCAATTAACCAATGTTGGCCCTAATCTCGGTCAATCCTACATTATCGATTCGTTTATGGTGGTGGTGTTTGGCGGTGTGGGTAATCTTTGGGGCACATTGGTTGCGGCGTTTTCTTTGGGCGTATTTGGTAAATTCCTAGAACCACTTACCGGCACAGTGCTCGCGCAAATTTTTGTTTTAATTTTTATTGTGCTGTTTATTCAAAAACGGCCACGGGGCTTATTCCCACAAAAAGGGAGGTCGGCAGAATAATGGCTAACGCAATAAACTCGTCGTTTTTATCCATGAATAACACAACCCGCGAAGGCATGTTATCCAGCCGTGGTGGTAACGTATTTTTAGCTCTTCTGGTTGTTGTTACCCTATTGGCCTCGGTTGGTAATCAATTATTCCCGGCCGGATCTGCATTGCATGTAGATACCTACACCATAACGCTGTTGGGTAAATATTTGAGTTTCGCGCTGCTTGCCATGGCGGTAGATATTATTTGGGGCTATTGCGGTATTTTAAGTTTAGGCCACGGTGCTTTTTTTGCGCTGGGCGGTTACGCGATGGGCATGTATTTAATGCGCCAAATCGGCGATAGAGGCGTGTACGGTAATCCAGATCTACCCGATTTTATGGTGTTTTTAAATTGGTCTGAACTGCCATGGTTTTGGCAAGGGTTTGATTTTTTTCCGTTTGCTATGCTTATGGTGCTGTTAATTCCGGGCATATTGGCGTTTATTTTTAGTTGGCTGGCGTTTAGATCGCGCGTAACCGGAGTGTATTTTTCGATCATAACCCAAGCGCTTACCTATGCGTTAATGCTGGCGTTTTTTCGCAACGAAATGGGTTTTGGTGGTAATAACGGTTTAACCGATTTTAAAGACATTCTCGGTTTTGATTTACAAAGCGATACTACGAGAATTTGTTTGCTATTAATTACCGCCGCATGTTTGGGTGTTATCTATCTTTTAAGCCAGTTTATTTTATCGTCTAAATTTGGCCGGGTAATTGAAGCCATTCGCGATTCGGAAAGTCGCGTGCGCTTTGTGGGTTTTAAAACCGAAAACTACAAGGTCTGGCTATTTGTGTATTCCGCATTAATTGCCGCAATTGCCGGTGCGTTGTACGTGCCGCAGGTAGGTATTATTAACCCCGGTGAATTTGCACCGTTGAATTCTATTGAAGTAGTGGTGTGGGTTGCCGTTGGCGGGCGAGGTTTGTTGTACGGTGCTGTGTTAGGTGCGTTATTGGTTAACTTTGCAAAAACCCATTTTACCGGAATTCTTCCTGAAGCATGGTTATTTGCGTTAGGCGCGCTCTTTGTGGGTGTGACCATTTTTCTGCCGCGTGGCATTGTGGGTTTATTATCTTCACGAAATAAATCAATGGAGGATAAACCCTAATGCAACCGTTTAGCCATCTTCGAAATTTTATTAATAAAGATCGAGTTTTCGATTTTTTAGTGCCTGAAAAATCCATTAATATCGATACTTCTCACAATGTACTTTTGTACGTTGAAGGCTTAACGGTGTCATTTGATGGTTTTAAAGCATTGAACGATTTAAATCTTTACATCAATGACGGCGAACTGCGTTGTTTAATCGGTGCAAATGGTGCGGGTAAAACAACCTTAATGGATGTAATTACCGGAAAAACACGACCTAATTCTGGTACTGCCTATTTTGGTCAAACTCATAATTTATTAACAAAAACCGAAGCCGAGATTGCCAATTTAGGCATTGGTCGTAAGTTTCAAAAACCAACGGTCTTCGAAAATCACACCGTATTTGAAAACCTAGAACTCGCTTTGCGAATGAATAAAGCGATTTTAACCAGCATTTTTTATCGCATGAACAGCGAACACTTAGATCGCATTGCTGAAATTCTCGATCTTGTAAACCTCAAACAACACGCCCGGCAAATGGCAGGCGCATTATCGCACGGGCAAAAACAGTGGTTAGAAATTGCCATGTTGTTGGTTTCTGAACCGCGTTTATTATTGGTAGACGAACCTGTAGCCGGTATGACACCCCAAGAAACCGAACACACCGCAGAGCTGTTAACCTCGCTGGCCGGAGAACACACGGTAGTGGTTGTTGAGCACGATATGGCCTTTGTACGCAGTATCGCCAAAAAAGTCACCGTGTTACACCAGGGTTCTGTATTGGCCGAAGGCAATATGGACGATATTCAAAATAACCCCAATGTAATAGAAGTCTATTTGGGAGAATCCCATTGATTGAATTAAAAAATCTAAACCAGTTATACGGTGGTTCACAAATACTGTGGGATTTAAATTTAGAATTAAAATCCGGTAGCCTAACCTGTTTATTAGGACGCAATGGCGTAGGTAAAACCACCTTATTAAAATGCATGATGGGATTATTACCGACTAAATCGGGAAATATCTTATTGGATGGCAAAGACATAACTCGCAGCCCAACACACTTACGCCCAAAGCTGGGCGTGGGTTACGTGCCCCAAGGCCGCGATATATTTCCGCAACTTACTGTAGAAGAAAACCTACGCACCGGCCTTGCAGGAAGAACCGATGGCAGCAAAAAAATTCCCGAATTAATCTACGAATTATTCCCGGTATTAAATTCAATGCTAAAACGCAGAGGCGGTGACCTATCTGGTGGCCAACAACAACAACTCGCCATTGGCCGCGCACTCACCATAGAACCCAAGCTGTTAATTCTCGACGAACCTAACGAAGGCATACAACCCAACATTGTTCAACAAATTGGCGACGTAATCATTCGGCTTAACAAAGAATTCAACACCACCGTATTACTCGTCGAACAAAAAATCGCGTTTGCCCGAAAAGTGGGACAAGACTACGCCATAATGGAAAAAGGCAGAATAGTCGCCTCTGGAGAAATGAGTAAATTATCGGATGAAGTGATTAAAGAGTATTTGGCGGTGTAGCGGAGTTTACCTTTAAAAACCACTTAAAAATATTAATAGATTTTTTTAGTATTATAAAAACGATAGGAAATTCTGATTGCCTAGAGTTTCATGTGGTACAAGGATGTGTCGCAAATTTCAAGAGCTGTAAGCGATTGAAGTTGTGAAGAAATTGGGAGTCGTATTTTCAATTTCTGTTCTATGATTAAATCATGGATGAGTCAATCAGAGGCTCCAATAGTAATTTTCTAATAAATCATAGCTAATTTAATTGGTTAATAATGTTCTTCAATGTATGCGTAGGCTTTATTAAATAATTCTTTGTCTTTTCCCAAACCAAATTGCACTAATGTTATGAGCAACGCTTTTTGAATTTCGCGTGGGCCGCTGTTGGAGTTTTGCCAGCCTTCAAATCGGGTGGCTTTAACGATCTTGTCGATCTGCTCCACCACATCGCCGATGAGCTTTGGCGTGGTTTCTGGGCGGGTTTCCAGGAAGAGTTTAGTTAAGGCCTGCTTGTTGTCCTTTTCGGTAACGACGTGGTCACCGGTTTCGCGTTCGGCTTGTACCGTGTCTTTAGCTGCATCTAATAGGCCTTTTAACCAGTCGATGGCTTTGATGACACCCGCTTCATAGTCTTGGCGCAGTTTTTCTAAGCGTTCACCTAACTCGACAAACTTAGGGTCGTTACTGCCACGCAGGCGGCCCATAAGGTCAATTTCCAGGCGTTTGGCGCGTTGCTCTTGTTCTTTATCTGTCAGGGTAAAAATGGCGTGTTCATCCATGATCAGCTCGTCGATATCGTCGCGGATGCGATTGATGTCGGTATGCTCGTGGATCATTTTGATGGTTTCAGGGCCAAGCGCCGCCCACACCAACGCACCGGTTTGGCCGACTGGGCGCACCGATTCATAAATCTGTGCGAGCCATTTATAGTTTGTGCGATACGGAGCTAGGAAGGTATCTGGGTTTATGGCCGACCAAAGTTTGGCTAACACGCCGAAACTGGCGGCAAATTCATCGCGTTTTTCATTGGTTGGCAAGCATTCTTGCGCCGCCATAATGCCTTCGAAGCCTTCTAAAGTGCGGTCCACATTGGGGAAGAAGGACAAACATTTATCTAACTGGGCGGGTAATAATTCTTTAAAGGCTTCAATGCCTTCTACCACGCCATCGATTTCTTCCGGGTTGTAGGCCAGCGCGGTGCGCAGGTTTTCAAACACACCAAGGTAGTCGATGATCAGGCCCATGTCTTTGCGCACTTCGTCTGTTTCATACAAACGGTTGGTACGGCACATGGCTTGCAGCAGCGTGTGGTCGCGCAGCGGTTTGTCCAAGTACATGCAGTAGCAGATTGGCGCGTCAAAGCCGGTGAGCAGCTTGGCGGTGACGATGATCAGCTGCAACGGATGCTTGGGGTCTTTAAAGCTTTCGATTAAGTCTTTCTGGGTTTGGTCTTCGGCATCTATGTGCTGCCAACGCTCAAAATCTGCTTGTTTAATCGGCAGTTCTAAATCGTCATGCCACTTACGCCAGTCTTTATTGACTTTGTCTTTCTTGTCGCCCTCCAGTGCCTTCACAGGTGCCTGATCGACGTTCATCACCACTTCAACGGCATCAAACCCGAGCTTTTCACCTAGCAAATAATACATCTGCACGCAGGCATCGCGGTCGTACACCACCACCATGCCTTTCATTTTTTTCGGCTTGACGTGGCTGGTAAAGTGTTCGGCTATATCAGCGCTGACGGCGGCCATGCGTTTAGGCGCTTTGAGCATCACCGCTAATTTGCCCGCGCGTTTTGATAGCGCTGCCTTTTCTTCGTCGTCCAGGTTATTTTCCTGGGCAAGCTGCTCAAACTCTTGGTTGATGGCATCACGGTCTACCCGCAGCTCGGCCAAGCGTGGCTCAAACTTCACCGGGTTAGTGGCGCCATCGCGGATCGACTGTTTGTAACTGTAACGACTCATATAGCGGCCGGGGTCTTCCTCAGCGCCGAATAATTTAAATGTATTGCGGTCGATACCGGAAATTGGCGTACCGGTTAAACCATAGAAGTGCGCTTGTGGCAGGGCCCAGCGCATTTTATCTCCCAAGTCGCCTTCTTGGGTGCGGTGGGCTTCGTCAACCAAAACAATGATGTTTTCTCTATTATTTAATCCGTCTGGATTGGTTTCATCGATTTCCACATCTTTAAACTTAAAGATGGTGGTAATTAATATGCCACGGCTGTCTTGCTCGATATGTTCGCCGAGCTTTTTGCAGCTTTGTACCTTGATAAGGTTTTTAACGTCGGCACCACCAAAGGTCTCGTTGATTTGGCTGTCTAGGTCGCGACGGTCTACCACGATCAATACGGTGGGGTTTTTCAGATCATTGTCTGCACGTAGCATTTTAGCGGCGTAGAGCATCAATAAGGATTTACCCGATCCTTGGAAATGCCAGATCAGGCCTTTTTTCGGGTAGCCTTTGCGCACACGCTCTACAATTTGCTTGGCCGCTTCAAACTGTGGGTAACGCGGCAAAATTTTAATGCGCTTGGGAGGTGTGTTCTTACCTGTTTTGACGGTTGAAAACAGCGCGAACGATTCCAGCAACTGCAATAAGGTTTGCGGGTTTAACAAGCCCTCACAGCTATCCAGCACCGATGCCAAGCCGGGCAAAATGTCATCGCGCAGGTCGGTATTGTGCCAAGGGCCCCAATCTTTTACCCGGGCGTTGATGGCACCGTAGGCAAAGGTCTTTCCTTCACTGGCGAAACATAGCAGGTTGGGCACAAAGAAGGGTTCAACGTTCTTCCAGTAGTGCTTTTTACCGCCCATAAAATCAGCGGCGCCGTCTTGCCAGGTAACGCTCGGGCGGGTAGCGGTTTTCACCTCGCCCACCACCAAGGGAATACCGTTCACATAGAGCACAATATCAAAATAGACTTCGGTCGCCGCGATATAGTGCACCTGCTGTGACACCACAAAGTGGTTGTTGTCGATGTTGTCGAAATCAATCAAGTTGATGGTGATGTGGTCGCCATTCTCGCCAAAGGGTAAGGTCTTCTCAGCCATTAGCCATTCATGAAAATTTTCATTGGCTTTTACCAGGCCGGTATGGCGCGCTTCTAGCACCACACCACGCAGCTTATAAATCACTTCATCGGCGTAATCCAGCTGCTTGGCAATATCAGGGTTTAACGAACACAACGCGTCTTTTAGCCACTCGTCAACGAAGATATCCTGCGTCTTTTTGGGCAGGTTATCACCGTGGCAGTAAGTCCACTTTACGCCGCTTAAACCTTTTAAGCGGTCGATAATTCCATTTTCCGTGACGGTTTGTTCGTTAAACATTACATATCCACCGGTTCTACCAATTGACTTACCAAGCAATTCATAAGCACTTCATGCGACTGACTATTATTATTTTTCTGCTGAAGAATGGCGTTTATTTGATCTAGAACTTTCGCTATTTCATCTTGCTCATCTTTAGATGGAACAGGGAGCTCCATTTCTTTTAAATCACTTCCAGTTATACCAGACGCCGCAACAGTTTGAATAATTCTCTCCATTAACCACCGGCCATATTTGCTCCGAAAAAAATAGTTAAAGTAACTTGGGTTTACTTTCCTCAAGTCGAATCGTGCTCTTATGATTGATGATTCAAAAGTGGCCGAATTGTCAGTTCCACTAAACATACAACAAAGCCCAGCTCCTTCCTTTGTTAAGGAACGACGGGCAAAGAGTAAGTCTCCTTTCATAAGTCCAAAATTTGCCAATTCCTTAGCTTCCACATCTACAGACTGTTCTATGATGTCTTCTGTTATTTGAGACGAATGAAACATATCACCCATATGAGCCATTTTTAAACCGAAACCATAGTGATCTTGCCCTTTATAAAGACCATTTTTGGTTCCGGACACCAATAGCTTTTTGAATGGATAAACATTCCAAGAGTAAGGTATCGTGCCAACATTAGTTTCTTTTAACTTTTCTTTTCTTGTTCCATATCGAGTCAATGAATTGACTAAACACTCAAAAAAAATGGTCGTTAAACTATCAAACTGACGAAAATTACTTTGGGTCTTCTCTAGCGCCAAAAGTGCCGCCTTAAGAATTTTGATCTCATCATCTGTCTTTTGTGAAAACGAGAAATTTGAAAGATCTTTAAATTTTGTTCTTGGGGACAATCCACCAGCAGATGTTTTTACTGCCCAACCCCAGAATGCTTCTGACTGAACAATATATGGAAGCAAACTTCCGAGTTTAGAATTACCCTTTGCTTCCATGACAATAATGTCACCTGAGCAGATTCCATCGAACTCAGCTATACCTGCCTTTTTCAAATAGGCTCTTCTTCTACCAAATAATATTTGTCCCTTCTTGAACACACGGGTAAAGCTTGGGTTATCTTCTGCAATGATTCCCCAGCGCTTGATCTTGAGAGAGCCTGAATCTAAATGCTCCAAACCAATGTAGCGCTCATATCCATCGCCAATAGGGTCTTTGGTAGTGAGCTTCACTTCGCGGCAAATATCACCAAATTTAACGGTTTGTTTATCAGTCATTGCGCTCTACCCCGTAGCCTAACTGCGCGAGGCTCTGAAATAACTTATTGGTCTGTTTCTTCAATTGCACTCGGCTAACCTTCCACGCCTCGATGGCATGTTCAATATCGTGCACTTCGCCATTGTTTTGTGCCTGCACATACAGCGGAATCGACAGGTTGTAGAGGTTCTCTTTAAGGGTGTCGAAATCCACCAACGCAGTAATGTCGCTTTGCTTATCTGGCGCAAAGTAGGCTTCGCACAACACGGATAAATCTTCATCCGATAAGCGACTGTGGGCACGTTCGCGGGTAACGTGTTCCACGCCATTGATAAACAACACCTTGTTTTTACGCTCGGCGGGTTTATTGCAATTGAGCACCACCACGCAGGATTCCATCGGCGAGTTGTAAAACAGGTTGGGCCCAAGGCCAATCACCGCTTCGATAATGTCGGACTCAATCACTTGTTTACGAATGTTTTGCTCGGAATCGCGGAACAACACGCCGTGTGGCCAAAGCATAGCGGCGCGACCCGTGTCGGGTTTTAGGCTTTTTATGATATGAGTATAAAACGCATAATCCGCACAGCCTTGTGGTGGTACGCCGTAAAGATTGCGGCCATATGGGTCGGAAGAAAATTTATCGCGGTTCCACTTTTTAATAGAGTAAGGTGGGTTAGCGAATATCACATCAAACTGCTTGAGCTGATCGTTTTCAATAAACTTGGGCTCGGCTAGGGTATCGCCGCGCAGCACATCAAACTCTTCAATGTCGTGCAGGAACATATTCATTCGGGCTATCGCCGAAGTGAGCAGGTTTACTTCTTGTCCATATAAATGAACGCCACGCCACTCTTGTCCTTGCGAACGCAGGTCCATGACCGCATTAAGCAACATACCGCCGGTGCCGCAGGTTGGGTCATAAGCGGTCTCACCGGGCTTTAAGCCCATGATGCGCGTCATTAAGTGCACCACGGTACGGTTGGTATAAAACTCAGCAGCGGTGTGGCCGGAGTCGTCAGCGAATTTTTTGATTAGGTACTCGTAAGCCTCACCCAGGTCGTCCTGTGCAACTGATTTAATCCCTAGTGGAATTTTACTGAAGTGCTCAATGAGGTCAGATAGCATGTGATCGGGCAGGCGTTCTTTGTTAGTCCACTGGGCATCACCAAATACGCCATGTAAGCGCGGGTTGTTGGCTTCAATTAAACGCAGTGCATTTTGAATGGCTTCACCAATGTTTTTACTGGTATGGCGCACTTTTTCCCAGCGGGCTTCCTTGGGAATATCGAAACGGTGGAACATGGGCATGGCGGCGTATTCGGCATCGCCTTCATGGATCTCTAATGCTTCGGTGTATTCTTCCAAATACACATCCGAAAGGCGCTTATAAAATAGCAGTGGGAATATGTACTGTTTGTAGTCTGATGCGTCGATTTGGCCACGCAAAAACTCGGCAGCACCCCAGAGTAAATCCTCTAATTTTTTCTTATTTAATGCGCTCATGATGTCTTCTTATCGCTTAGTTGCTGCTGCACTTGTTGCTTTAGCTTCTGGCCAAGCGCGGTCAAACGGTATTTTTGGTTGCGGCTGGTTGGCTTGTCTGGAATGGTCATTTCTACTAGGGCTGGGGTGACCTCCAGAGCCGGTTTTAAGTAGTGCTTACGGAAGTGCTCGGCGTTTTTCAGTGCCATTAATGTCATTAATTCGTCGCGGCTGTGCTCTTGGCTTATGAGGCTGATCATCCGTGCCACTTCCGTGGTGACTTCCGTGGTGTCTTCCGTGGTGTCTTCCGTGGTGTCTTCCGTGGCGAACAAGGTCAAAGTCACTCCGGATGTACTGTCGGAGTGCCATTTTGGTGCGGGTAGGCCCGCTGCTTTGCAAACTTGTTGAATGACTACACTGCCGCGGCCGAGCTTTTCCATATAGCCTTGCAGGTATAAACCGTGGGCGATGTCTGGGTTACGCAGTACCGAGATATGGCCTTGCTGAATTTTGTGCTCGTCGATGCCTTGCGGAAACGCACCGGCATTCCATATTTTCAGGTGCGCAGGGCTAACTTCAACCTTAATGCCGCCGGCAAAGCTGCTGTAATCGCGGTGGGCAAAGGCGTTGACAATGGCTTCGCGTACCGCTTGTTCTGGGTACATGGGGATGTCTTCGCGCTGATTATTAGCACTGCTAAAGCGTGCGCGCGATGGCGTATTGCGCATCACAAAGGTGATCAGCTGCTCGATCACCTCGGCCATTGGACCATCGAGGTGCTGTAAATCCTGATATTCGTCGTCGGCCTTATGGCGATAACACACAGCGCGCACGCGGGCTTGCGGATGGCGTTTACCCGGCGCACTGGCCAGTAATACATCGGCGGCATTGGTTAAGCGGCCGTATTTGGCCAACGATAACAATTGCAATTGGTGCAGTAAGCCTTGTTCGGCTTGCGTGACTTCTTTGGGAATGCGTTTGGCAGATAGCAGCTTATTACAAGCACTGGTTGATAAACCTTGTTCGTCGAGTTCAGACGAGAACAAACGCTCCCAGCGGGTAGGTTCTACTTGCTTGCGCATGACCATATCGCGGATGGTATCGACATCGGCTTTTTGGGTTTGCTCGCCTGCACGTATGTAGATATCACTGTTAAAGGCGTAAGGAATGTCTTTGCCAGCCGGTACCTCAACCACTAATAATTGTCTAGTTTCGACTTGCTGAACTTCTACCGAAAACAGTACTGGCGGTTGAATCGCCGATTTAAGCTGGCTTTCGAGCTGTTCAGCTACTTGTTGGGCACCTTTTACGCCCTTGATTTGGCCTTTATCATCAACCCCACATAGCAGGTATCCACCTTGGCTATTTAAAAAGGCGCAAACCTGCGGGCCGCAGTGTTTTAACTCGCAGCTGGTAAGGTATTCAAGGGTTTGGTTTTCGCCCAACGACAGTAGTTGTGTGAGTTGTGCGGCCGTTTTACTCATGGCTTGCTCCAAACTTCTTACCGACTAATTCTGCGTTCTCAAAATGTTGTTTCAATAGCTCTTCAACATCTTGATATCTTGAAAACTGCGCAGTAACAAAAACACTGGCATCTAAATCAGATTGAAATTTTTGAACCCAGTTACCCTGCCTTTCATCCAACGGAAGATGTTCCATTGTCGCATCTTCATATAAGTCGATAACTTTTAAGTTAGAGATGGAGCTTGCACCTCTTTTTAGTTCTAACTTACTTCTATCATCACGGTTTTTATAACCTAAATCCATTAGCATTCGGCGCGCAAATACGACATGGTCATGCGCTAAAAACCAGCGAGGTTTATTTAACTCAATGGCTTTTTTCATTTCCTGATGAGTAATGGATAGGCCAGTTGCGTCAAGTCCACTGCCATATTGCGGCGTAATGATGCCTAAAAATAGGTCACATTTTTCTACTGCTTTTAAGCAGCTTTCGAAGGCGGTTTCGTTGGACGATACCGGCACTGTTCCTTTGTGTGACATGAGTACTTCATACCCATACTCGGTTTGGTAACCAAAACCAGTTAGCAATGCAAAGACGCGGTCTAGCAACTCTTCTACACCGTAAACTGTTGAAGAAACCATAATCTTCAGCTTCTTGTTACTCACAGTTCAAACCCTTCCATGATCAGCAATGCTTCCAGTTCATTTTCGGCTTGCTCTAGGGCGGCCAGTTTTTGTTGGAAGTCTTTTAGCGCTTCTTCCACTGTGATGGTTTCTTCTTCCAGTGGTTTTTGTACATAACGCGCGATATTGAGGTTGAAGTCGTTTTCTTCAATTTCACTGAATGGCACCCAGCGAGCAACGCCTTCTTTTTCGTGGCTGTAATCTTTTAATTGATATTGGTATATCTCGTAAATTTCATCGGCTTGGTCATTACTTAAGGTATTTTGTGCGCGACCTTTTGAAAATATTTCTTCGGCGTTGATGATTAGAACGGGCTCTTTTGGTTCTGACTTGGCTTGTAGTATTAATATACAGGCTGGAATTCCAGTTCCATAAAACAGATTAGAGGCCAATCCGATAATAGTTTCTATATGACCTTTCTCTAAAAGAGATTTACGAATCTTTCCTTCAGCGCCACCACGAAATAAAACTCCGTGAGGTAAAACTACTGCCATGCGGCCAGTCTCCGGCTTGAGACTGGAAAACATGTGCTGTACCCAAGCAAAGTCACCATTGGTTTTAGGTGCCAGGCCAAACTGGTTGCGTGCAAATGGGTCGTTGCTCCACTGGTCGTAGCCCCATTCTTTTAGGCTGAATGGCGGATTAGCAATGACGTTATCAAATTTCTCGAGTTGATCATTCTGCAAAAATTTAGGGTTTCTTAAGGTGTCACCGCGAATAATCTCGAAGTCCTCCATGCCATGAAGGAATAAATTCATTCGTGCAATTGCTTCAGTTGTAAGATTTTTTTCTTGTCCTTTTAGGATTAAAAGGCGAGGGTCACTACCGGTACTTTTTACATGGTGGACCGTCTCTAGAAGCATGCCCCCGGTTCCACAAGCTGGGTCGTAAATACTTTCTCCGACTTTTGGGTCAAGTACGTTTACCATTAAACGTACGATGCTTCTGGGGGTGTAGAACTCACCGGCTTTTTTGTTGGCTTTATCCGCAAAACGCTTGATAAGGTATTCGTATGCGCGTCCCATATCGTCGTTACGAACACAGGCAACGCCTAGATTAACCTTGTTAAAATGACCAAGAAGTGTGCTAAGAAGCTCGTCAGAAAGTCGTTCTTTGTTAGTCCAGCTCGCATCCCCAAAGATACCGTGCAGTTTTGGATTAGCTAACTCTATTCCACGAAAAGCGTCTTTTAATGCTTGACCAACGTCTTTTACTTCGGCGAAGACATGTTTCCAGTGACAGCTTTCTGGTATTTGAATGCGGTGGAACATGTCGGCTTTGGCTAGGTCTTCATCGCCAACTTGTTCGAGAGCCAGCAGAAGCTCTTCGTCATAGACATCACAGATTCGCTTAAAAAACAGTATTGGGAAAATGTACGTTTTGTAGTCGGAAGCATCTATTGGGCCGGTAATGATGTGAGCGGCATGCCACAAGTGAGCTTCTAGATCTTTTAGATTTACGAGTGTCATTCAGTCAATTTTCTTAATATGATAAGTACTTCAGATAGTTTACGATAATTAGTCGATTTAATCTGACATTATTTTATCCTTTCACATAGGTTTACGGTTTTGCTCGAAGTGCATTTAAAATTATTTAATAGAGAGTTAGGGCGAAGTAATTAGTTGGTTCTCTAATCCATAAGAATCTCCGATTAACTAATCCATGATTTAATCAGGTGGTGGAAATGGAAAAATGCAAGTTACTAAATTCTTTATTTTTATTTACAAATTATTGTAGTTGGTGGCTGCAGCCCTGTGTTACTAAAAACAGGGCTAATTAGAGTCTTTTAGACTTATTTAAGCTCAGCCTTAATATATCCAAAACTGTTTTTTTAAGGTATGTCCCTTTAATTCAGTTAAAACGTGCGGCCCTCTGTAATTACATATTCTTCTACATTTTTAGGTAGTTGATGTGTTGAAAATAATACCAGTCTTTGTCCCGCTCGTGTCATGGCTACATAAAGTTTACGAGTAGATTCTTGGTAGATAGTAGTTTTTTCCTCTTCGCTAAGGTCTATGTTATTAGCTTGATCTATTAAGTTACCAACGCCTAAAACAAATATCACTCCTGATTCCATACCGGTGCAGCTATTGATTGTCATTATGCGAATTCTTTCAGCATAATCGGTTGATTCTTTTGGATCATTTAAATTTAAAGCTGTTTTTGGGCCTAGTCGTTTTTCTATATCTCGTGTAACACTCCAAGGATTAATGACATCGCTGCATAACACGATAATTTGTCCGAGCGGAATTTTGTGTTCTTTTACGCAAGCGGTTATTTCGTTGAGAAAACGTTGTTGTTCGTCTTGCTGAGTGTCTGAATAAATGACTTGGGGTTTTTGTCCTCGGGTCATACGAGATAAGTCGGGTTGAATAAAATCTTCCGAATCGTCGTTTAAATAAGCAAGTAGTGCGTTTGCAGCGATCATTATTTCGTAGGTGGTTCGGTACGAGTAATTAAGTTTTTTTGTTCTACCACGTACATTTAAGCCAACACTTTTCCAACTTAGATGATTTTTTAAAAAACCTTGGTTTGGATCGGCGCATATAAATAATTGTCCATCTTGTTTGATAGATTTTTTTACAAGCTCTAACCAAGATGGAGCAAAAAATTGAGCCTCGTCGATTAGTATATGGTCATATAAATCGAAATTAATGTTTTGCTCTTCATTTAAGCAGAGGTTGCGTATGTATAAGCTTGGAAGAAAGCCGTTTTGTGGTGAAGACATTAGTTTACATGCGGCCTCATAGATCTCCCATATATGTTCTCTTTGGGTTTTTTGTAACGCGAATCCTCGGCCATGTCGGTCGTATTCTAGGTATTCGTTTTTATTTTTTATTAAGAACTCGTTAATATACTCCAGCTCTGACCATAGTTGATTGTCTGAAAGGTTTAATGATTTGTAGGCTTCAGAATCGTTTGTAAATAATTGCTTTTTGAATAGTATTAGGTCATTGTCTCTGAATAAAGAGCGTACTTTTTTTGTTAATTTTAATTGCTGATCTCTAGCGTATTTATGAAACGTACAAATAGTAAGATTGCTCGGCTGACCTTTTAAATGAGTTTTAAACTTATAAGTAATATCTTTTATAATGGGATTGTTGTGAATAAGCAATAATGATTTTTTCTGCGGATATTTCTTGCAGTACAAGATCGCTCTATTTATGAGTATTAGGGTTTTGCCACAGCCAGCAACGCCATTAATTAAACGAACAGAGAAGGACTCGTCTAATTCGCCAGAAACCGGATCATCCCACATGTCATATTTAGTGGCTTGCTCTTGATCGTAGTCGAGAAAAAAATTATCTAATTTTGCGTTATTATCACGAGCTACAAGTTCTCTTCGAGTTGTGCATGACGCATTAACAACAGATTCAGAAATAATGGTTTTTTTTATCCAATGATGAGCGTCATGATTAAACTGGCATAATAGTTTATGTATTTGGGTTATACCGTTTTCCCAAAATTCTTCGTGTGTAACGACAAATACATTGTGTTCGTTATAGTTTATGTCTACAAAAAGAGATTCATTATACTGGCATACGGCTAAGTAAATTAATCGGCTGTAACCGTTTGAGTGCAGCCTTTCATTGAGCAAAAGGTAGTTGTTTAGTTCGGTTAGTTCAGGAGGAGCTGGATGATCGCCAATTAATAACCAAGATTGATTCGGCCCTTCAATAATTACGTTAGCAATTGCATTGGTATCAAGTACTGGAGTTCTAACGATATATTCATCGCTTAGCTTTTCGAAAACTTTTTTGTATTTCCTTCGAACGCTGTGGCTTAGACCGGTAAGTGAATCCATCAATTTAGCCATAAACATCTCCATCAAGTCTAACTTGCCATGCCGTTTTTACTAGATCTTTATACGCCGCTATATATTCATGAATATTGGATTGGCGATTTTGAAGAGTAAAGTTCTCAGGTAATTCTGGGCCTATTAATATTAATTTTACCGTTGGGCGAGTAATTGCTACGTTTAATCGTTCTGGTTGAAATAAAAAGTGCGCGACAGACTGTATAAATTGCTTGTCCGTAGAGCACATAGAAATAATAATGAGTTCACGCTCTTGACCTTGCATACGCTCAACTGTATCGGTAACTATGTCTTTTGATAAAGAAAACCCGAAGTTCTCGGCGAGTTTTTTGCGGATTAGTTTGCCATGATTTCGATAAGGTGTTACGACTCCTATATCTTTCAGTGCGAGGTTGGCGGTACTTGCGTATTTTATGAGGTCTGTAACAAGTTTTGCTTCGTTGTCGCTGTGTGTGCGCGTGTTTAGGCCAGGACTTGGTATAAATGTAAAAGGATGGTTATTGGAATAAATTTCAGAAAATTGCTTTGATTCATTATTAAGTGAAAGTCTTCTTTGTTTATTTTTTCCAGTTGAGACCAAATTACTTTGGTAATATTGCTTGCTTGGCCAATGTGCTAACCACTGATTCATGCGATAGGTTTCGCTGAGCATTACTGATGTTTCGGGGCTTTGCAAAATTAGCTTGGAAAAAACAGAATAAGATGTTTCATCAAGTACAGATTTAGACAAAACAACCGGGGGTAATTGTTTGTGGTCGCCGACAAAGACAAATCGTTTTGCCTTGCGCATTGCCATTATCGCTAGAGGGACGGTAATTTGACTGGCCTCATCGAAAATAACAGTGTCAAAATCAAAGTTTTCTAGACGCATAGAACAGGTTGAGAAGGGTGTTGCGCCGATGGCGTAACCTGAGTCAGGCCTGTCTTCCCAATCTGAACCTGAGTTAAATTGCGGAACGGAATCATTCAAACCCTTTGTAGTACTATTTGCACCAACTTTAATAACGGGCACTTGTTCTTCAGAGATTTTATTAAGCGCGTTATTAATCGCCATGTGTGTGTGCGAAGTTATTAGTACTCTTTGGCCTTCGGATACTAGTAACTTTGCAATTAGACTAATAACTCTGGTTTTACCAGTGCCAGGCGGGCCTTGAATACACGCGAGATATTTTGCGGCAACACCCAAAGCTACAGCTTGAGTTTGTTTTTCGTTTAAACCTTCGTTCTCAGCGAAATCTGCTGCATTATCAAAATTATCTGTAAATATGTGATTAGTGTCTAATTCACCCGCCAGTAGAGGAATGATTATATTACGACCATTTGATGAGCTAGCAATGTCATCAAGAGCAGTATCGAAGAACGGTTTCAAATCCATTACGTCTGTATCAGCAAAATAAGGCCCCTCAAGCGACCGGATTACTGCTTCATCAAACTCGCCTCGTATTAACCATTCACCGTCGGACTCAGCCTCGATTACGGCTTGGCGCACAAAAGCATCTAGATTCGGGTTGCCACGATGTAGGCAAATCATATCGCCTTCACGAAATCGCGATTCCTCTATTCCAAGAGTTAGAATTAGATGTTTTTTGTCTTCAACTTCTATAGAAAAAATGCCTTGGGTTTCACCTGATTCTAACTTTTGTGAGGTTGGCTTCTGCCAAATTTCATGCAGTTTAGCAAAGTTTGCTTTGTGTTCTTTTTCAACAAAAGCTCTTAAGTCATCAAGTATTTTTTTAATACTCAACTTAATTTCCTTTAATTCTTTTGGTTATAAAATATCAAATATGTAATTAATGTCGTGGGTATGGCGTCAAATGCATCATATTAAAGGGTTAAGTGGCCTTAAACCCAAGTTTGATATGAGAAAGGACGATAATCGAATGAAGAGTAACTCTCAAGTTTTTCTATGAGCGGTTTGATCGTTTTTAAATGGTTAGTATTTATGCAGGTAAATGGCTGGATATTGGAATTGGATAAGAAACTCTGATTAACCTAGAGTTTCTTGTGACACAAAGATGTGTCGCCAATTTCAAAAACGGTAAGTGATTGAAATTGTGAAGAAATTGGAAATCGTATTTTCAATTTCTGTCCTCTGATTAAATCATGGAGGAGTTAATCAGAGGTTCCTATAAATAGTCTTAATCAGCGGCTTCTAGAGTTTCATACAATTAGCGTAGTAGGTAACGGTTGCGGGCCAGTCTGAGAATATGCCGATTACGCCAACGTCTTGGGCGAGTACGTCTACAACGCGATATAGGTCGCCGTCACTGTTTACGGTTTGTATTTCTGGGTTTATGTCAAATTGGTAGTAGAAGTCGGCAAGAATATTACCTTGGGCGTCGGTGCCTCTGCGTGACCCTTGGCGGATGTCTGATCGTTCGAGTGACCAGGTGATAATATCTAGGCCTGCTTTTTTGGCTTCACGGGCATAAACCGAAGGAACAATTTCTCCGTTATTTTCTACCGCAAGTAGCATAAAAATTGGTGGCGCTATTATTTTTATGCCTTGTTTTACCAGTTCATCCATGGTTGGGTTAAATGTTGAGGCGTCGTTTGGATTAATTCCCGTAGCGTAGCGGCCATCTAAAAATACCGCTTGTTGAGCGAATTCGGGTTCGTTTTCAATCCAATATAAAATGTCGTTTAAATTAAACGATTGCGGGTAAACATTTTTGGGTGAGACTCCAGCTTCGCGATATTCGTCCAGCATTTTTTGTGCGTAGTTTTCTTGTGAGCCAAATACGTCTTCTATTTGTAGGTTTGCTGTCCTGTCTGGGCCCTTTAATTCTGGGGTGAATTTTCTGCCCAGTGATTTAAACAGCTCAATGCTTTCTTTGTGGGTCATTAATGTGCCACGGCTGTCGTAGTTTTCTGTACGCCAACTGGGAACACCAGCTAAATAGTCTGCGGCAGTTGTTGCTTGCGGATTAAACGAATCTATTTTGCCTTTTAAGGTTTTAAATTGAGCTAGTGTAATATCGCTGGCGCAGCATTTTACCGAGCTTGGATTTGGATTATCTTCATTCCAAGGTACGGTGCATTGCTGATTTAAATCGGTGGTAATTATGTTGGTAGTGGTGTGTAAATCACACTGATCGTGGCGACAAACCAGTTCGCCGTCAGCAGTAAATGTTACGTCGCACTCTAATATGCCAGCGCCCATTTTTGCCGCGGCTTCGTAGGATTCGCGAGTGTGTTCCGGAAATTGCAACGGAGCGCCTCTGTGACCGATAGAAAAATCGGTTTTTACAAAACGGCGATTTTCACATTGTTGCAAGGTCGTTTTTAATTTTCCTTGTGGAAGCCCTTCAATTAAATAAGATGGGCGAGGCCCGAGTTGAATATTGGCAGTTTTATTAAAAAAGTTGGGCCTTTGGGGCTCTGCATAAACGGTTGTTGTTAACGTTAGTGCAAGCGTAATTGCAAAGCTTGATGCTTTAATAAAAGCTTTATAGGGTGTGTTCAAGCGAAATAATCTCATAAAACTAATTCCTTGATGTTAGGTAAATAGATGGTCGTATGTTTTTAAGATCATCATTGCTAGGTTCAATGTACAATTTTTTAGGTGACGTTCTTTATGTACTAGGTTTTCTTGCATCGATGATTAGCAGCCACAAGTCGAATTATGGATTCGGTAATCAATGATTCTTTTTGAGTAATCTACGTGGTTTTTATGGTGTTATGATTACGGTTGTGTGACGCGATGTTTTTTTGTGATTAAAGGCGTTTTATGGATTGCGCTTATGCAATTCTTTTATTTAAGGATAATTTGATAAGCTTTTTAGGTGGTTTTTTTGCGGGTTTTTTGTGGGATTTGAAAAGAAGCTTTGATTAAAATGATTATTTTAATCAGGAGGTGGAAGTTGAAAATTCGATTTCCAATTTTTCACAATTTCAATCAATCATCGTTCTTGACATTAGTGACACATCCTTGTGTCAATGAAAACTCTGAGTTAATCAGCGCTTTCTATTTAGTGCTTTGAGCATTAAATTTCGCCAGTTGCTCAGGTGTCGCTTCTTTTTGGTATTGATTTTTCCATTCGGAGTAGGGCATGCCGTAAACGATTTCGCGTGCTTTTTCGTAGTCGATGTCGATATTTTGGTCAGCGGCGGCAGCGGAGTACCATTTGCTTAAACAGTTTCGGCAAAAACCGGCTAGGTTCATAAGGTCGATGTTTTGCACGTCTTTGCGATCGTCTAAATGCTCTAATAAGCGTCTGAAGGTTGCTGCTTGTAGTTCAATTTCTTCTTGTGTGTAGTCTGTCATGGTTTAAATCTTTATAAAGTTGATATTAAAAAATAGAGTCGTTTAATAAAATGACGTCAAGTTTATCGCCACTTTTTACCGTTTTATCAATAGGAACTATGGCTAATCCATCGGCCCAGGTGACTGATGAAAGCACGCCGGAGCTTTGGTTGCTGAATTTTTCTAAATCGCCTTGTTCGTTAAATTTAACACGTAAAAAGTTAATGCGTGAAGGCGCTTTATGACTAAAATTAGTTTTAAATTTACGAGTTTTTAGGGGTTGGTTGCTGCCCATCATTTTAAATAAATACGGTTTAACAATTAATAACAGGGTATTAAATACAGCAACTGGGTTGCCGGGCAAACCGAAAAAGGGTGTGTTGTTAATAATGCCGTAGGCTAGCGGTTTACCGGGTTTAATGGGTAATTTCCAATTTTTAAGCTCGCCTAATTCGCTAACGGCTTGTTTTACCCAGTCGGCATCGCCAACAGAGACACCGCCGGTGGTAATAATACAATCTGCATTAGCGGCTTGTTGCAGCATTTCTTTGGTAGCCTCTAAAGTGTCTTCGGCTTTACCCAAATTTTTTACTTCACAACCCAGTGCGGTGAGCGCTGCTATCAATAAATATTGGTTGGAATTATAGATTTTACCGGGTGCGAGTTCTTCGCCGGGATTTACCAACTCATCTCCCGTGGAGAAGATCGCGACTTTAGGTTTGCGAACCACTTGAATTTCGTGAATACCGATAGACGCCAATAAGCCTATGTCCTGCGGTTTTAGCCGTTGACCTGCTGGAATAATTTCTTCGCCCAATTGGATATCTTGGCCTTGGGGACGAATATTTTCACCCGGTTTTAAGGTGATATTAATTTTTACCTGGGTTTTATCTTCATTAAATTCACAGTCTTCTTGCATGGCCACAGCGTCGGCATTTGCGGGTATTTCACTGCCGGTATAAATTCGAGCGGCAGTATTGCTCGTTAATGCATTGGGCGGATGGCCGGCGAATATAGTTTGCGAAATCGGTAACCATTCTCCCGGTACTTGCTGTTGACTGTTAATGGTGACACCGTCCATCGCACTGTTATCGTTGGGTGGAACAGGTATTGAGCTAACTTGCGCATTTTTTAATACGCGGTTCAGCGCTTGATCTAAGGTAACGGTTTCGTACTCAGAAATAAGCGGCGCAGTGTCAACAATATTATTAATGATATCGATTAGTTGATTCATGTATTTATGGAATTATTGAGTATTAATGAACGATGGGTGCTTGTAACTGGTATCGAATTTATCTCGATTAACATTGACTCAGTTATTGCTTAAAGACTTTGCTGCGGGAAAATAAATTTTTTGCAGTAATTCTTCGAGAGGTTGTTTTAATTCTCGATGTTTTTCGGGCAAATATAAGTATAAACCTCGCTCAATGGTGCCATCGGGCAGCATAGTAAATAATGGATTGCCGTTTTCGTCTTTGGCGAGATCAGAAAGAATTAACGGTCGGCCGGTTAAGCCAAGCTCGGCGCGGCCTGATTTAACCAATCTCAGTAGGTGTTCTGGATGATTCGCCACCAAGATATTTAACGATAAATTAGGGTAAGTTTTATTTAAAAGAGATTTACCAAGGCCGGTTGTGGCGATGGTGGTGCCCTCTGGAATTCCGCTTAAATCGAATCTTGATCGATTTTCCATTAAGCAAAAGAAATCTAAATAGGCTTTTTCAAGTGGTGGCTCAATACGCACACCTTCTTTGGATTGATCTTGGTCTTCTAGAAATATCGCGCCATCGTAGCGTTGGCCGTCAAACAGTCGCTTAGTGGCGTTGGAAATCTCTAAATGCATGTAAAGCTGGTAACCCAATGATTCAAAGACCTTCGACAGCTTTTCAATGTGGGCATTCGATATAGTGGAATAATCGGTAATGGGTGACGGTGTTGTTACCGAAAATACTGGCAAATCTGGCGTGCTGGTCAATTGTTGCTCAGCATGGCTTGAACCCATAAAGCTGAGTGCGGCAATAAAAGCCATAATTGGGCTTAATGAAACAATAGGTAGCCTAGCGATGGATTTGGTTAGCATTTTGATAAAATTTGAGCTCTTTTCCTAAAGGGCGAGGCCGATTTTATGAATCTACTCGTAACGCTTAGTCAACTCAACTCATATTAATCGGCATGTATTTCTACATCTAAGCCTACAATAACCCGTGTGTTAAACACTAGGTTTTATTGTAGTCAGGTCTCATCAAATTTTTTCGGTGTTATTCGACCCGCGACGAACTAACGAACTTCTGATTAACTCCTCCATGATTTAATCAGAAGACAGAAATTGACAATGCGATTTCCAATTTCTTTACAATTTCAATCACTTACCGTTCTTGAAATTGGCGGCACATCCTTGTGTCACCGGAAACTCTAGGTTAATCAGAGTTTCTTTGAGTTTGCTATTTGATTGTTTTAACCACGAAAAACCGCGTTTTTAGTACTTAAATTAACTGGCCAACAAAATTACAAGGACGATGGCGGCTGTCGAGCTGTTCTTTTAGGATTTTTGTCCAGCCGGTTTCACAGGCGTTGTTTGAGCCGGGTAGACAGAAAATGGCGGTTTTGTTGGCAATGCCAGCAACGCATCGTGACTGCACCGTCGAGCTGCCAATTTGCTCATAGGATATCTGGCGGAACAGTTCTCCAAAGCCGATAATTTCTTGATCAAATAGCGGTGTTACGGCCTCGGGGGTGCTGTCTCTGCCAGAGAAGCCGGTGCCGCCGGTAGTTACGACGACTTGAACATTAGCATCGGCAATCCAGCGCGATAATGCGTAGCGAATCTGGTAAATGTCGTCTTTAACGATAACTTTCTCAATAAAGTTGTGGCCGTCTGATTGTAGGCAGTTTTTGAGCAGGTCGCCGGAGGTATCGGTGGATTCGTCGCGAGTATCGCTGATGGTCAAAACCGCAATGTTTAATGGCGTAAATTCTTTTGCGTTGGTCATGGTGAAATCGTTCTGATGTCGAGTTTAAAAATACGTGTTCGATGGCTTAGCCTGATGACTAATTCCAGGTGATCATTGTCTGGCAATTATTGTCTGGCAAAAGCAAATGCTTTGTTTTGAGATTTGCAAAAACTGTGCGGATTATGTGTGTTAAATCTAGCCGCCGGTGGCGTTCATAAATCGCACAATTTGCACGTCATCTTGCTCAAAATGATGCTTTTCTGGCTTTTTACCAATGGCATTCACAATGGCTTGTTTGAGTTTTTCAATGTTGTTGGGATGAGCACGAAGCACGGCTTTTAAATCGACAGCATGTTCGTTACCCAAGCACAACAGCAATTTACCTTCGGCGCTGACGCGAACGCGATTGCAACTGGCGCAAAAGTTTTCACTGTGCGGTGAAATAAAACCAATTTTGGTTGAGCTGCCTTTCACTTGCCAATATCGTGATGGACCGCCGGTATTTTCGCTGCTGGTTTCAATATCGAAACATTCGGTGATCAATTCACGCAATTGCGCACTGCTGACGAATTCTTGGTCGCGTTGGTGTTCGGTAATAACACCCAAAGGCATTTCTTCAATAAAACTGATGTCGAGCTGATGGTTTTTGGCGAACTCGATGAGTGGAATAACCTGGTCGAGATTTCTGTGTTTTAAAATCACTGCATTTAATTTGATGCGCGCAAAATTTAAGCTTTTACAGTAGTCGATACCTTCAAGCACCTTAGCCAAATCACCAGTTCGGGTAAGTTCTTTAAATTGAATGGGGTCGAGAGTATCAAGACTGACATTAATGCGTTTTACGCCAGCGTCTTTAAGTGCTTGGGCGTGTTCTTTTAAGTGTGAACCGTTGGTAGTGATGACTAACTCATTCAGAGCTTTGATTGCACCTAATTCGCCAAGCAAGGTTTCTACGCTTCTGCGGATAAGTGGTTCGCCGCCGGTCAGGCGAATCTTGGTTACACCCAGTTCGGTAAACGCCTGAGCAATTTGTGCCAATTCTTCTAGGGTGCACAGTTGCGCTCTGGGTACAAAGGTCATTTCCTCTGCCATGCAATACACACATCGAAAATCGCAACGATCGGTTACGGATAACCGTAAGTAAGTGATTGCTCGCCCAAAAGAGTCGACGAGCTTTGGCGTCGATTCTATTTGTGTTGTTGGGCTAGATGCGTTTTGAATGGGTTTTGGCATGAGTAGACTTATAGATTAATGGTTCGGTCTTTTTTATTGAGCAATTTCTGATTAACTCATCCATGTGATTAACTCATCCATGATTTAAGCAGAAGGCAGAGTTTGACAACGCGATTTCCAATTTCTTCACAATTACAATCACTTACCGTTCTTGAAATTGGTGACACATCTTTGTGTCGTGGGAAACTCTGGGTTAATAAGAGTTTCCTTTAGTTTACTTGCCGTGCTTTTGGGCGCGATTCGAAATCTCAAAGACCAATAAAATTGCTTTGATACTCCCGTGATTTCGTAAATATTTCAAGTTGCAGGTTGCCTGACACGGTATTTTCGAGAATTTGGTGACGTTGTGCGGTGAAAGCCAGCGCATTTAAGTACCGGCTTCAGGCGATATTTGTAGAGGTTTCTCACTGCGAGCGTTTGAAAAATTTAGTTTTGTACCAAGGTTTCTTCGAGAATTTTTTCCAGTTCCATAACGCAAGAGCCACAACCTGTGCCCGCACCGGTGGACTCACTAATGGCGCCCACGCAGGTGATTTGGTTTTCGCGAATGCTGTTTTGAATGGTTTTTAAGCCAACGTTTTTACAGGCGCAAATCAGTTTACCGGTTGCTAAAGAACCTTGAGCTTCACCACTTATCAATGACCGCTGGGTAGTGACATCAACCTTGTTGGTTAACGTTTCTGTCAGCCAATCTAGATCGCGATTGCTCAGTCGATCGGCAACCAGATAATAATCAACCAACCGGCTCACACGAATTCGGGCGTAGTGGAAGTGCTTACCTTGGATGTCGGAGAGTTCAAGAGAATTAATTTGGTCTTCGTTGGGCATTATTTCTCGCAAATATTGCGAGAGTTCTTCTGGCGTTTTTTGCGAAGCAATGGTGTATCGGTAACCTTGGTTAATGGTTTGTCGAACCCAGTAGTTGCTGTTATCAATATCCAATTCTTGGCGAGTTACCACCACGGCTTCGGAGTTAAATACCCAGTTGCTGATTGTAACGGGTGTGAACTTGGCTTCTGGCTGGCCCGAGATGGCATCGAACTCGGGTGTTACCACCGCACCGACTCGGCCATGGGAAGACGTTACTTGAGTCCAGTGAATGGGCATAAAAACCGTGTTGCGAGTAACGGTATCGCTGATGTCGGCGCGTGCCAGCGCCTGCCCGGTGATACTGGTGATCTTAACAATGTCGCCGCTGTTAATTTGTAGACTTTCTGCATCTTTGGGGTTGATGGTTAGAAACGGCTCTGGTTTGTGGCCGCCTAATCTGGCCGCTAAACCGGTGCGGGTCATGGTGTGCCACTGATCACGAATACGTCCGGTGTTTAGCACCATTGGGTATTCGCGCGAAAGCTTAGTTTGCGGAGCACGTTGGCTCACGCTGATGAATTGACCGCGGCCGGATTTTGTAAAGAAATTTCCTTCTGCAAAAAAGCGATGGTTGCGAATGGCGTTTTCTGGTGCTGGCGATACGCAAGGCCATTGCTGTGGCAGAAGCTGGTCGTATTCAATGTTTGAAATGTCTTGCAAGCTCTTCAGATTAAAGTCGCGATTGCCTGAGTTTTTATAGGCTGAAAGCTTGGCGTGTTCACGAAATACGTCGGCTTCGCTGGCAAACTCAAAAGCCTTGCCAAACCCCATGCGTTTACCCACTTCTGCGATAATCCACCAGTCGGGCATGGCATCTGCGATGGGCGGTAGCAGCTTACGTTGACGAGAAATTCGACGCTCGGAGTTGGTAACGGTGCCGGATTTTTCAGACCAACCTTGCGCGGGTAGTTTTACATCGGCAAGGCGCAACGTGTCGGTATCGGCAATGCAGTCTGATACCACCACAAAATCACAACCTTCGATGGCTTTTTTAACCTTGTCGGCATTCGGCAGGCTGACCACGGGGTTGGTCGCCATAATCCAAAGTGCTTTGATTTTGCCTTCGGCAACAGCATCAAAGAGCTCAACTGCGCGTAAGCCTGGTTTTTTAGCCAAGCGATCGGTTTGCCAAAACTCAGAGACCAAAGCATAGGCTTGGTCATCGCCAAATTCCATGTGCGCCGCCAGCGTATTCGCCAGTCCACCCACTTCACGACCGCCCATGGCGTTGGGCTGGCCGGTCACCGAAAATGGGCCTGCGCCGGGTTTGCCAATGCGACCGGTGGCAAAGTGGCAGTTGATGATGGCGTTGACCTTATCAACACCAGCACTGGATTGGTTAACACCCTGCGAATACACGGTGAATGTTTTCTCGGTGGTGGCGAACCAGTCGTAAAAAGTTTGTAGGCTTTCGTTATCAACGCCTAGGGTCTCTAAGAATTGATTGTGATCTTGGCAATCACGCTGCGCGGCGGCAAGTGCGTCTTCAAAGCCTTCGGTGTATTGATCTACATAATTACTGTCGATAATTTCGCGACGGCTTAGCTCGGCCAGTAAACCGTTAAACAAGGCAACGTCGGTTCCCGGATTGACCGCAAGGTGCAGGTCGGCGATGGCACAGCTGTCGGTAGCGCGCGGGTCTATAACCACTACTTTCATTTCGGGGCGTTGCGCTTTGGCGGCTTTTAAACGCTGGAATAAAACCGGATGGCACCAAGCCAAGTTTGACCCAACCAAAATAACCAGATCAGAAAGCTCAAAGTCGGTATAAACATTCGGGACGGTATCCGAGCCGAAGGCGCGTTTGTGCCCAGAAACGCTCGATGACATACAAAGGCGTGAGTTGGTATCGATATTCCCACTGCCAATAAATCCCTTCATTAATTTATTGGCCAGATAATAGTCTTCGGTAAGTATTTGGCCGCTGACGTAAAACGCAACCGAATCTGGGCCATGGGTTTCTATGGTTTCTTTAAATCGAGTGGCAACTTCATTTAGGGCGATTTCCCAAGTGGTATCTTGCCCATCCACATTTGGATGAAGCAAGCGTCCGTTGGCAATGGCTGTTTCGCCTAGCGCTAAACCTTTTGAACAGAGTCGCCCGAAGTTTGCTGGATGAGTGTCGTCTCCGCGAACTTTAACGATCAGATCGCCCCCAGGAATTTGCTCTTCTACCTTAGCTTCGACACCACATCCTACTCCACAGTATGCGCAGGTGGTTTTGATCCAGTTGTCTGTACTGCTCGACAGGAATGTCACTCGAGTTCTCCAGGATTGATAACAAGATTAAAGGTTTCTTCAACGTTACAATCTATACAGCAATAAATGAACCAAACAATAGTTTTTTGCACGGTTTGAGAGCTTTTTCTTTGAGGATACTAGAAAAATCCATTAAACATAGGCGGTTATATTATTTTTTGTGCCTAAATAAAAACATAAATTGCTTTAGTGATATAAATTGGTGCATTAAATTTGTTCTAAAAATGATATTTTGTGGTGCAATAATATTAATATTTGATTTTTGTGTATTTAAACAGTGCTTAATAATCGATGGGAGAATGTTTTATTTTGTGACTATGAGTTTTTTTTGTTTATAACTGATTGAAAATAAATAGGTTTTTATTTTTTTGATTGTTGTTGTGTTATTGGCTTGTAGGTTGCTAGGTCTCTAGTACAAAATAATTCCGGTCTTTTTTTGATCGGGTTGTTGCTTGGCTAGCAGGTGTCAACGGTTTTTAAGGTGGAATTATCCATGCCATTTGATTCGACAGCAGCTCAAAATCCGCGAGTATCTATTGTTGGCGCCGGTCCCGGTGATCCGGATTTATTGACGGTAAAAGCCTTGCGTTTGATCACGTCTGCGCAAGTGATTTTTTATGACGCACTCATCAGTGATGAGATTCGAGCTTTGTTTCCGTCGTCTGCTGAAAAAATCTATGTGGGTAAGCGTTGTGGAGAGCATAGCTTTTCTCAGCAAGAAATCTGCAACCAACTTGCTAAAGCCGCTTTAACAGGCCAGCGCGTGGTGCGTTTAAAAGGCGGCGATCCGTTTGTGTTTGGTCGCGGTGGTGAAGAAGTTCTTGCGCTTGCGGCTCACGGTGTTAGCACCGATGTCATTCCCGGAATTACCGCAGCCGTTGGTTGCAGTGCTTCGGCGGGTATTCCGTTAACACACCGTGGTTTAAGCCAAGGCTGTACCTTTGTGACGGCTCACGCCCGCTCGGAAGATTCTAAAGAATTGTTGGCGGTGGATTGGTCGGCATTGGCAGCCAGTAACAATACGCTTGTTTTTTACATGGGTTCTGCACGTCCAGCACTGATTACCGAGCAATTAATGAATTCGGGTATGTCGGGTGCAATGCCGGTTGCAGTTGTAGAAAACGGTTGTACCCATCGCCAGCGTGTCTTTCAAGGAACTCTAGAAACGTTAGAAGCGCTTATCAATAGCCATCAGGTTAAGGCGCCAGCACTGATTTATGTAGGTGAAGTGGTTTCGTTTATGAACGAGCTGTCTTCACTTACTCAAAAAAATATTAATTCTCACCAATTAGTCTATTAAGTCGGAGAAAAACTATGGCAAAACAGCGTGTTGTCGTGGTCGGTAACGGTATGGTTGGACACAAGTTCATCGATACAATTATTGGCGCACCTGAGGCAAATAATTTTGAAGTGGTGACTTTTTCTGCTGAACCTCGTTTGGCATACGACCGCGTACAATTGAGTAGCTATTTCTCTGGCGCCTCTGCCGAACAGTTGATGTTAACCAGCGAAGGTTACTACGACGAAAAGGGTGTGAAATACGTTTTAAATGAAAAGGTGGTTGAGATCGACCGCGCGGCTAAAAAAGTGGTTACCGCAAGCGGACGTGAAGAAAGCTACGATACGTTGATTTTGGCAACGGGTTCTTATCCGTTTGTGCCGCCAATACCAGGTAACGACGGTGAACATTGTTTGGTTTACCGTACCATCGAAGACTTAGAGGCAATCACTGCATCCGCACAGAGTTCAAAAGTGGGTGTGGTTGTTGGTGGTGGTCTGTTGGGCTTAGAAGCCGCCAATGCTTTGAAATGTTTGGGCTTAGAGACGCATGTGGTTGAATTCGCGCCACGGCTGATGGCGGTGCAGTTAGACGAGGGCGGCGGTGCTTTGTTGCGCCGTAAAATCGAAGATCTAGGCGTTTCTGTTCACACGCAAAAAGCCACCACAGAAATCGTTGCCGGTGAAAACTGTCGCTACCGCATGAACTTTGCCGACGGTTCGCATTTAGAAACCGATTTAATTTTATTCTCTGCCGGTATTCGTCCAGAAGATACCTTGGCTCGACAAGCAGAGCTTACCGTGGGTGAGCGTGGCGGTATTGTTGTTGATAATCAATGTAAAACCTCCGACAACAACATTTACGCCATTGGTGAGTGTGCGCTTTGGGGCGGTAAAATCTTCGGTTTGGTAGCGCCGGGTTATTCCATGGCGAAAGTGGCTGCGGGCAGTATTTGCGGTAAAAGCGATGAGTTTGTTGGTGCCGACATGAGTACCAAATTGAAATTGTTGGGCGTTGACGTTGCTAGTATTGGTGATGCGCACGGTTTAACTCCCGGCTCTTTAAGCTACACCTATACCGATGACGTTGAGCAAGTTTATAAGCGTTTAATTGTATCTGCCGATCGCAAAAAATTAGTCGGTGCCGTTCTGGTTGGTGAAGTCGAAGCCTACGGTAATTTATTGCAGCTCGTGTTAAACGATATGGATTTACCGGAGTCACCAGAAGCGTTAATTCTGCCTTCTATTGATGGTTCTGCGAGTTCTGGTTTAGGCGTAGATGCGTTGCCTGAAACCGCGGTGATCTGTTCTTGTTACGATGTAACCAAAGGTCAAATTGAGCAAGCCGTTGCCGGTGGCGCTACCGATATGGCGGCCATTAAAGCCATGACCAAAGCATCAACCGGTTGTGGTGGTTGTGCGGCCTTGGCTAAACAAGTTTTAGATGCAAGCTTGCTGTCGTTGGGTTACGAAGTGAATACCGATATTTGTGAGCATTTTGCCCATACTCGCCAAGAGCTTGCCGATATTGTTCGCGTTAAGAAAATCAAAACCTTTGATCAGCTTTTAGAAGAGCATGGTAAAGGCCATGGTTGTGATATATGTAAACCTGCTGTGGGTTCGATTTTAGCGTCTTTCTGGAATGACTACGTTTTGTCTGATGACAACATTGGCTTGCAAGACACCAACGATATTTATTTAGGCAACATGCAAAAAGACGGTACCTATTCTGTTGTGCCTCGAATTGCCGGTGGTGAAATTACGCCCGAGAAATTAATTGTTATTGGTGAAGTCGCGAAAGAATTTAATCTATACACCAAAATTACCGGTGGTCAGCGTATCGATTTATTCGGCGCGCAATTGCATGAATTACCGTTAATTTGGGAAAAATTAGTTGCCGCTGGTTTTGAAACCGGTCATGCGTATGGTAAATCGGTACGTACCGTTAAATCCTGTGTGGGAAGTACTTGGTGTCGCTACGGTGTTGATGACTCTGTTGGTTTGGCGATTGATATTGAAAACCGCTACAAGGGTTTACGTTCACCGCACAAATTAAAATTCGCAGTATCGGGTTGTACACGCGAATGTGCCGAAGCGCAATGTAAAGACGTGGGTATTATTGCCACCGAAAATGGTTGGAACTTGTATGTGTGCGGCAATGGCGGTATGCGTCCTCGTCATGCGGATTTATTTGCAACCGATTTGGACACCGAAACACTGATTAAATACATTGATCGCTTTTTGATGTTCTACATTCGCACCGCCGATCGTTTACAACGTACCTCGGTTTGGTTGGAGAATTTACAAGGCGGCTTAGATTATCTGAAAAAAGTCGTAATTGATGACGCTTTAAATATTGGCGCCGAATTAGAAGCAGAAATGGCCGCGAATATTGGTAACTATCAATGTGAATGGAAAACCACACTTGAGTCACCAGAGCGTTTGAAGCGCTTCAATCACTTTATTAATTCCGACCAAAAAGACAGTAACCTTGCGTTTGTTCTTGAGCGTGGTCAACGTCGACCAGCTACTAAAGAAGAGCGTGAAAATAAAGTTACCTTGATCGAACTCGTCGATTAATTAAAAGAGCCTGTGATTAATTCGCCTTTGATTTAATCACAGTGCAGAAATTAAAAATCTTAAATGATAATGAGGCCGTTTAAAGTGTCTGATAATTGGATTACCGTCTGCAATGATAGCGATCTTACACCAGGAACAGGGCTTTGTGCTTTGATTGGTGAAGAACAGGTGGCAGTATTTAAAATTAAAAAAACCAGTGAGCTTTTTGCTGTAAGTAATTACGATCCCATCGGCGAAGCCAACGTTTTGGCTCGTGGTATGACCGGGTCCATTGGCGATGCTTTGGTTGTTGCATCACCTTTGTACAAACAGCATTTCAATCTTGCTACCGGTGAGTGTCTTGAAAAACCCGATGTTTCTGTAAAAACTTATCCGGTGCGTAAAAATGGCGATGTTATTGAAGTTCAATCCGTTGCCTAAAGGGTTTTAGCCCGCTTTCTCCAAAGTAAGTTCTAGTGACTTATTTTTAAAAATTGTTCAATTTGAATGCAGGTGGCGAAAGCCACCTTTTTTTTATTGCACAATTGTTTTCGGTTATTACTTCTCGTTTTTTAATTTATCGCCGTTTGATTAAACCCGTAAATTCTGTGTTTTGAATGACCGATTTGAAAGTCGGATATTAATTGTTTTTTGTGAGATGTTTTTCACATGTTAGGAACTGCTGATTAACGTATCGATGACTTATTCAGAGAGCAGAACTTAATAATGGGATTTCCAATCTATTCATAACTCAATCCTTTGCCGTTTTTGATGTTGGCGACACATCTTTGTGTCACTGAAAACTCTAGGCTAATCGGTTTTTTGATCTATAAGTCCGTGTTTTTTAGTGTTAGAAAAATGCAAAACTGAACCGCGTTTCATATTTGTTAAGGCTAATTCTGCTAACGTGTAGATATCAATCATTGGTTTACACAGAGCAATTTTTTATGATGTCTTCGCATTTAAAGACCAAATCATTGTTAACTGTAGCCGCAGCCGCTTCATTGGCCGCCGTTACACTTCCTGCTAGCGCGGCAGGTTTTGGTATTTTCGAGCCTAAAACACTCGCTTTGGGTGGGGCAGGTGTCGCTATAGCCGATGCGGGTAACGCAACTTTTTATAATCCGGCACTGTTAGCTAATTACGATTACGATGAAGATAAACCGGGCAATGGACGTTTGTATTTTCCGGCAAGCAGTTTATCGATCAGCGATTCTATTTTCGATGCTCAAGATATTGAAGACGATGAATTGGTTGATCAAATCTCGTCGGCAGTTTCAGACTTCAATACCACTCAGTCGGCGCAAAACGCCCAGACGGTTGTTGACAGCATTGGTCGATTAAATTCTTCGTTAACGGATCTTCAAGATGCCAGGGTTAACGCCGATGGTTTTGTCGGGTTGGTCATTTCCGAACCCGGAGATGGGCAGGGTGGTGCCTTTTATGTGGGAGGACGAGCCTACGGATCGGGTTTATTGAATATCACCGATACGGACTTAGGTTTGCTTGACGACTATGCAGAAGGTTTAGACTTTATTGCCAGTAATGGCTCACGTGGACAAGCGCACCCTGAATTGTTTGATGCAACCGGTAATTTGATTGACCCGCGAGATGATTTAACCAGTACCGCAACGGCTTTAGGTGTTGCCTCGGTGGAGGTTGGCGTTAGCTTTGCGCAACGTTTTACCGTTTGGGGGCAAGATATTGCACTTGGCGCTACCCCTAAATTTTCTGTTTTTTACACCTCAGAAGCGTTTTTAGATTTACAAAATAACAACGTGGTTACAGCAACAGCCGAGCAAAGTCAGCGACAGCTTAATTTAGATCTAGGCTTTGCTACTCAATTTGGCAATTGGCAGTTGGGCTTGGCGGTAAAAGACGTTTTTGAGCAGAGTCTAGATACCGATTTGGGAAATACCATCGATATTGGCGTGAAACCGAGATTGGGCCTTGGCTACAGCAATAATCGTTGGCTGGTTGGCTTGGATGTCGATGTAATTCCTATTGATACGGTTGGCAATAACATCAAAACTCAGGATTTATCGTTTGGTGTGCAATGGCGGGCGTTTCGTCAAACCTATTTACGCTCTGGTTTGCGACAAGACATCAATAATTCTGAAAACAGTGAGACTGTGATTTCTCTGGGATTAGGTACCCGCTGGCGCAGTTGTTTGCTGGATATAGCCGTCGCGCAAAGCAGCGATTCGCAATCCGCTGCTCTACAAATTGGCTGGGTACTTTAATCTTCTAAATAAACTCGGGTGGCAGTGTTACAGTCAGTTGGGTCTGCAAAATCAATGCGAACGGTTTTACCGGCTAGTTTGGCTGATAGCAATATGCTCAAGGCTTCTTGAGTATGGGGTGTGACTGTGGAAGAAAATCTCGCTTGCGTACAGGAGCATTGATTATTGGACTTTGTGATAGTCGCGTATATTGTTCCTGTATTGGAATCCAGGCCAAGAAGTCCATTTAGTTCGTTTCTATTCTGCTCGCAAAATGCTTGAGAAAGGCTGCTGCCCGTAAGTAATAATATGGCGATTACGAATTTAATGTTCATTTGATTTCCTCTTAAAGTTTTAGTTATGTAAACTAAGTTATTATGTAATTGATTAAATAGTTTTAATAATCAATAGGTTATGAAATTTCTGGAGAGGATTATGCCGTTGCACACGAATGATGTCACTGTTATTGATATCTTGCGTCATGGCCAATGTGAAGGTGGTGAGATTTATCGGGGTTCGACGGATGTTGCGCTTACGTCATTGGGCTGGCAACAGATGTCGAACTCATTGGAGCCGTTGCTATTCGATGGTAAACCGACCTGGCATAAAATCGTCAGCTCACCTTTGCGCCGTTGCCGAGAGTTTGCCGAATTAAAATCCAACCAATGGAATTTACCGTTGGACATTCAAAAAGATTTTAGAGAAATGAGTTTTGGCGATTGGGAAGGTCAGTTAACTAAAGACATCTATTTGCAAAACCCTGAGTTTGTTGAAAGTTTTTATCACGATCCAGAAAATTTTTATCCGCCAAACAGTGAGCATATTGTTGATGTGCAAAATCGCCTCAAATTTGCTTGGTTGCAGTTAGTTGAAGAGCACAAAGGGCAGCATATATTAGTGGTTAAACATGGTGCGGTTATGAGAATTTTGTTGCTTTGGTTACTGAATTTATCGTTTACACAATTTCGAGTATTCGAAATTCCCTACGCAGGTTTAATTCGTTTGAAGGTCGCGCATCAGCCTAATGGTGATCGGGTGTTATTTTCTGGCTTTAATCGTATTGATGCTTTAGAGCGCTAAAAATTTGATATCTGTTTTTGTAAACGTATTTTTTAATAAAAGCCTTTAATGCGTTACGTAATTTTAAAGTTTTTTACGGTTAATTTTATAAAAAATAGTTTTTTTGTTGATATTTCGAGTTAAAAACTTAGAATTTTTGTTGTTGATGTCTTTGCTTTATTTTAATAATCAAAATTAAGCAAAATGTAATCAAGCAATACACCGCTGCCATTTTCATCGATAGATTGACGGTCAGCAACAGTTCTGGATGATGTTTATCGGTGATGGGTTGCGAGCCAATAAAATAGGTAATAAATAAGGTTACTACACCCATGCCGATGGTATTGCCGGTAGTTCTGGCAAGATTTAATAATGCTGCTGCTGCCCCAAGTTCTTTTTGCGGAATTGAATGCATGGCAATGTTGTTGTTGGGTGTGGTGAATAAACCGTAGCCGACACCTAAGCCAAGCATTGCGACGCTGACAATGACTACCGGGGTCAACTCTCCCACGCTGGAATACACAAAGAACGAAAGACAAGCGATAGCACAGCCAATTGCCGCAATAACTCCGGCGTTTAATTTATCGGAAAGCTTCCCGGCAATGGGTGCTAAAGGTGCCATAGCAATTGCCTGTAAAAGCATAATGTTACCAGCTTGGCTCGGAGGCATGTCTTTTATGTATTGCAAATACATGCTGGTAATTATAGAAACCGGGTAGGCGGCAGCGTACATAAATAAGGTCGCTATCAAGGCAATGGTAAAGCTTTTATGTTCACTGAATAGAGACAGTCTAACCAAGGGGTTTTCTGTCTTACTTTCATGGGTTGCAAACCAAATTAGCGCTGCGATACCGGCAATGAAAATAACAATGTGTGCAGGATCGGGTAAACCCGACAATCCAACAACCAGGCCTAGCGTCCAAAACCCAAATATTACCGTGCCTTTCCAATCGAATTTTCCGGGTTTAGGATTTTTCCATTCGCCACGAATCTGTAACGCCGCAATAATTAATATCAGTAGCGCTGGAATCTGTACCCAAAACACACTTCTCCAGCCTAGATACTCCGTTGCCCAGCCGCCGAGCAAGGGTGCTGTTGCTAAACCTGCGTATAACGCAAAAGCATTTATGCCTAAGGGTAATCCGCGTTGTTTGGGTGGAAATACCGAGGTGAGAATGGCCATGGAGCAGCCAAAAATCATAGCACTGGCAATACCTTGTATAAATCGACACGCAATAAGCCAATAGATGTCTTGAGCGAATGTCGCTGCGATAGTGCCCAACGTATTTACGATCATTCCGGATACGTAAATTTTCTTCCGGCCAATGTTGTCGGCCAGTTTGCTGAATGGCAGCATCAGCGAAATACTGCCGAGCAAGAATATTGTTGGAATCCAGCCGATTAGAGACGCTTTGGCATTTAATGCGTGGGCAATGGTGGGCAATGCTACATTTACGGTTGCTAGGGTGATGGGACCCATAAATGCGCCGAAACTTATGACGCAAACCACAAAGAGTTGAGCGCGGCGGTTATTAAGATAATATTCTTGGGTTTGTTCGGCTTGAATACTGACCACGATAAATCCAACGCAAAAAATACAGTCGCCAGTATAACAAAGACGCTTCTTTACGTCTGTGAGCGATTTGTTGTCACTAATAGCTTATGGCTTCTAATAGCTATCTATAATGTTTTTCTTTCCAGATTCAAACTAGTTTTTTGCAACGGTAAATTTGTAAAGGCTATGGATTTAACGAACGCTGCCGCTAGAGGTGTCGAGCTGAAGAAACCACCTCACCGTTGAAACATTTTCGAATTATCCAGAGTTTTTCGCGACTCAATTACGCGTCGCTGACTTCTGCAACAGTAAGTGATTGAAATTGTGAAGAAATTGGAGACCACGTTGTCAATTTCTGCTTCTTGATTAAATCATGGATGAGATAATCGGAGGCTCTAATAGTTATTAGCAGACGTCGATCAAATACCAATGTTTATTCCGCGTAATTTATGCGTGAGTTTCTTTTGTCGTTAATTCATTGATGGTTGCGGATGATCAAAATTCGAAATTTACAATCGTTCAAAACTCGCCCATATTTATTCATACGTGTTCGCTATTGTGTATTTCCGGTGGTTATCTTAAGAACTGTTGGTTAAGAACTATTGGTTAAGAACTATTAGGAGGGTTTAGCTATGGTGCCTTGGCTTTGGATATGGTCGCCGCAATCTCATTTTCCGTGGAGTGGTTCGGTTGCACAGCACATCGAACCGAAAACAAACTGGTTTAATGACTACATTAAGTCTGAATCTGGTGATGCACAAATTGAGGAATCTGTGTTTCAGCGATTTAGCTATGGTACGCAGCTTAGTCAAATTATTAAGTTTTTATTGGCTACAGTAGATGTCTCGACATTAAATCCAGACGCTAAAGAAGCCTATGAGAAACTACTTCAACTCCATAATGGGGTTAATGAAATTAAAGATCAGGTTCGTAAAAATAGAACTGAAGATATTATTAAAGCCGTGATAGAACTTAAAGCGACGAGTGAAGACGAGTATGAGAGTTTGTTGATTGTGTTAAAAAAACTCATTGCAGAAGGCTAATGCTACTTTTATAAGCTTTTTGTCAATTGGAAAGGCGTATTGCTACTTTGGTAGAAGGTTATCTGTTGTATTAGTAACGTCTGTGAAGCTCTAAACCTGATTCACTATTAAAATCGAAAAGAGCGTGGTTTCTGATTATAAAAACAAGCACAAAAAAGCAGTGCGGGAATTTCAGCACTGCTTTTTTGTTTGGAACCCGTTAAAAAAATTGAACGGTTTCTATTCGGTTCGCGTGATGCTTATTCGGCCATCTCTTTTAATTTTTTCAATGGACGGATTTTAACCTGAATGCTGGCTGGTTTTGCTTTGAAAGTAGTCTCTTCACCCGTGAAAGGGTTAACACCTTTGCGAGCTTTTTTCGCTGGTTTTTTTACGGTAGAGATTTTCAAAAGACCTGGAAGTACGAAGTCACCACAACCGCCACGCTTTTTCAAGTGACCAGCCATAATGTCTGACAATTCGTCAAGAACTGCTTGCACTTGTTTCTTTGGAATTTCAGTGGTTTCAGAAATCTGAGTCAAGATTTGAGTTTTGGTGTAACGCTCAGCAATGGGTTTTACACGTTTTGCTTGCGCGGCGGTAGCAGAAGCGGCGGCAGGAGCAGCAGGCGCGGTTGTTTTTGCAGGTGTCTTGCGAACGGCCATAGAGGGTTCCTTGTTGTTAATTATAAGTAACACCACACGAGATCGATTCGAACTCGGTTAATGTTAAGGCGGAAAATAGAGAGTATTTTTGAATACTGGTTTAAGCTGCGTTTAGCTATGCACAGAGACGCACGAGTGCGCTCATATCTCATTATATATAGTATAAAAATGAGTGCGGCAATTATTTTATTGAAAAAAATAGTGGTTTGCATCAACTCTTGTTGATGAATTTACTCAGACATGACCTGATTAAAAATATTTACCCAAAATGACTAAAATTTAGCGGTTTTTCAGGAGTTGAATTCGATAAAGGCTTGCGAAAGATCGCAACTCAGCAGTACTTAACGCACATTTCTCATTAAGCAGGCAATACTTTGCTGTGTTATGGCTAGGATTTTTACACCGCCGCAATCCTGTTCGTGGGCTACTACTGCGCAAAGCACTGCATTTCTAGCGTTTACGAAAGTTCACCTCTGGTTGTTTGATGTCTAGCTACATAGGTTTTCGAGAAGTTTTAACCGGAAAAACAAGGATATGGCAACAAAAAATGTTGTGCGCAGTGATGGGCTTGCTTATTTTCGTGCTGTGTGAGTAATTTCGTTACAGTTGGGCTGCGCATACTTCCGTCTCAACTAATTAATTTCGACTTCACGGTAATTGACTTTCAGATTCTTCAATAATCCCAAATGGGCAACGTTAACTGTTGAGTTGTGGGGATATGTTGTGGGGATATGAGGTGGTTCCCATAGGGGAAGGTTGGATAATCATTAATGAGCGCTTAGAACGTAGCTCAGCTTCTAATCATCTCTAAAATGATAAATAAATCTTATTTTGTAGAGTTTTACCCTACTCGGGCGGGTTGTTCGTAAAGTGGCTGCGAATCATTGTTACGCAGATGCGGGTAAAAATTGCGTTTTTAACAACAGTTTAACGGCATCCTTAATACGTTCGTCTAATTGATGCTCCTTAGCGGTGATTACTTTTGTTAAATGCTCACAGATATTTGCTAATTGAAGATCATAGGCATTATTTTGCGGTGCAGTAATTTTCATTTTTAACCGTAAGACCACAAGCTGAATGCTGAGGTTAATCAGGTCGGCGAGATTCGGCGTTAGTTGAATGCTTTGATTTTCAAGCTCATCAATAATGTCATCGATACCTTGCAGTAAGGGCGATATGTGCTGAAAACCACAGAATAGAACGTGATTTTTAATATCGCGAAAAGCACTGACTAGGTTTCGGATCGATGGGTATTCAGGATTATTGAGCTGTGACTGATGCAAGCTTTGTAAACACAGTTGATAGGAGTGAGTTACTCGCTCAATCAATTCGCTCGCCGAGTAATCATCCCAGTAGTCTGGAGAGGCAAATAACATCGCTGAACCTGCTGCACAATTGTTGAAAGGTGCGGTACGTCTAGCGTCTTCGAATGAATCGAAGCGTAGGTACTTTTATTTGAGACTAACAAACAAAAATGAAGCTTTTGCGGCACATGAACGTTGAGATTTACAGGTTTGAAGATTTTTTGATGACGATTCTTACCTGAGCTGTACCCACACATTGTTGGAGCGAATATTTACCCGGTTTAGGTTTTCATGGGCTATAATGCCGGGCTTTTTCGTGTGTAATGCTAAAACGTTGCTGAACCGGCGGGGTTTCATCTTAAATTCAGCGGTCGGTTCTGTTTTGAAAGCGTTCTGGGCTTTAAAACCAACGTTTACGCCACCACATGGGGTCGTTGTAAACCATTTGTTATTGATTATTGACCAAAGTCACCGGTGAGGAGTAAGTGAATGCCGATTTATGAATACGTTTGTAAATCTTGTGATCATGAGTTCGAAGCTTTGCAGAAAATGTCGGATGATCCGTTGAAGGAATGCCCGGCGTGTAAAGCGTTGTCGTTGACCAAAAAAATCTCAGCCGCGGGTTTTCGACTCTCAGGTAGTGGTTGGTATGAGACTGATTTTAAATCTGGAAATAAAAAGAACCTAGCGTCGTCTAGCAGTGAGAGCTCAGCGGCGAGTGCTAAAACAGAAACGAAGGCGTCTAATTCAGAGAGCGCTTGACATGTTGTGAGTCCATTGACGATACAACAACCCGAATGAATAGATTCTGTAGAATCGCCAGTAAACACTTAACAGGAAACTAATATGCGCACCGAGTATTGTGGCGTTCTAAACGCTTCATACATTGATCAAGAAGTAACCCTATGTGGTTGGGTTGACCGTCGTCGTGATCATGGCGGAGTAATTTTCATCGATTTACGCGATCGCGAAGGCGTGGTTCAAGTCGTTTTTGATCCGGATAGCGCAAATTTTGAAATCGCCGATAAGGTTCGTGGCGAATTTGTTTTAAAGGTAACGGGTAAAGTTCGTGCACGTTCTGAATCTACGGTTAATGCAAATATGGCAACCGGCGAGGTTGAAATCTATGGCACAGGTTTAGAAATTTTAAGTGCCGCAGAAACACCGCCGTTCCCACTTAACGAATATTCAAACGTCGGCGAAGAGGTTCGTTTAAAGTATCGCTTCTTAGACTTGCGTCGCCAAGAAATGCAAAACAACCTGCGTTTGCGTGCAAAAGTAACCAGCGCTATTCGTAATTATCTTGATGACAACGGTTTCTTAGATATTGAAACACCAATCTTAACCCGTGCTACCCCAGAAGGTGCGCGTGATTATTTGGTGCCGTCACGTACCCACGAAGGTAAATTCTTCGCGTTACCTCAATCGCCACAGTTGTTTAAACAATTGCTGATGGTTGCGGGCTATGATCGTTACTACCAAATTGCCAAGTGTTTCCGCGACGAAGATCTTCGTGCTGACCGTCAGCCAGAATTTACGCAAATCGATATTGAGACCTCGTTCTTAAGCGATGAGCAGATTATGTCTATTACCGAAGGCATGATCCGAAAAATCTTTAAAGATATTAAAGGCGTTGAGTTTGGTGAATTCCCAAGAATGCCGTTCTCTGAAGCCATGGAAAAATACGGTTCTGATAAGCCAGATTTGCGTATTCCATTACAGCTGGTTGATATTAAAGAATACCTAAAAGACGTTGATTTTAAAGTATTTGCAGGCCCTGCTAACGATCCAGCTTGCCGTGTTACTGCTCTTAAAGTCGATGGTGGCGCGCAGCTTTCACGTAAACAAATCGATGACTACACCAAGTTTGTTGGTATTTATGGTGCAAAAGGTTTGGCGTGGATTAAAGTCAACGACTTGAGCCAAGGTATCGAAGGTTTACAATCACCAATCATTAAATTTATTGGTGAAGATATTACCGCCAAGCTTGTTGAGCATTTAGGTGCTAAAGATGGCGATATTATTTTCTTCGGCGCCGACAAAGCTAAGATTGTTACCGAAGCATTAGGCGCACTTCGAATTAAAGTTGGTCATGACCTTAATATGCTGACTTGCGAGTGGGCACCATTGTGGGTTGTTGATTTCCCAATGTTTGAAGAGAACGACGATGGCAGCGTGACTGCGTTGCACCATCCGTTCACATCACCTTCATGTACTCCTGAAGAGCTGAAGGCTAATCCGTTAGGTGCTTTGTCGGTTGCCTACGACATGGTGTTAAACGGTACCGAACTTGGCGGTGGTTCTGTTCGTATTCATCGTCCCGACATGCAACAAGCGGTATTTGACGTATTGGGTATTGGTGCAGAAGAGCAACGAGAAAAATTTGGTTTCTTGCTAGATGCGCTTAAATTCGGTGCGCCACCACACGGTGGTTTAGCATTTGGTTTAGATCGCTTAATCATGCTTATGACCGGTGCTGATTCGATTCGCGACGTTATTGCCTTCCCTAAAACGCAAACCGCGGCCTGTGTTATGACTGATGCACCTGGGGCGGTTGATAAGACTCAGTTAAAAGAGTTGAACATACAACTTAAACTGAAAGAAAAAGAACCCAAGAAAGAAGACCCAGCTAAATAAGCAAAAAAACCCGGCGTTGCCGGGTTTTTTTTCGTTCATTAATTCCTCTGAAACACTAATTCCTCTGAAACACTAATTTCGCTGCAACACTGGTTGGAGCGCGGATTGCCCATTTCTGTCCTCTGATTAAGTCATGAGAGCGTTAATCAGAGGTATCCACGCAAATTAGTTATTTTCGCGAAGCTCAAACATGGTTGGAATTTCGCTGATAATACCGCCAGTAATGCTGGTACTACCGTCCACTTCAGCGCCTTCAATTAAAATCAAATCTTCTTCTTCTACTGAACTTAAGAACGATTGAATGTTGCCGCCGTCTGCGGAAATACCCAGAATTTCTACCTCGCTACTGCCCACACGCGAAACCGGGCCCTGAACGGTAACGTCTTCGTCGTCGATGGCTCCCTCAACACTTAATTGAATGGCGTAGGGGTTTTGGTCTTCGTCAGTAAAGCCGAACAATCTTACTTGGTTATTGGCGACACCCGAGCTCACAATTAAATCATCATCAACGGTTAAGCCTGTGATAGGAATTTCAACACCAAAGAAGTTCACTGACTCATTAACAGTAATGTCTTGGGATCTTAACGGCGCTTCGATAAAGATACGGCGCTCATGATAAATAATGGTTTCGGCAGCGAGTTCTTGGGTATCAATATTGTAGGTGCCCTCTACTTCAATCTTTGAACCAATCACTAGATCGTTTGCGGTACCGCCAAAATAAACTACGTCTGAGTCGATCTCAACAGTTTGATCGTCAACCATAATTTCGGTGATTGATCGAACCGAGCTGACAATGCCTTCCATTTGTGCCGGCAAAAAATCAACGTCTTCGTCGTTGTTACGAAGCGCCGGTAATGCCACCGTGATACAGCTGACGGTCAAAGTACTGGTCAGATCATCGCCCGTGTCAAAGCTGTCGTCTGGCGTTGCGGTAACTTCTACATAATCGCCTTCGGCCAGCTCGTCTTCGCCACAATCAGCAACAACGCCATTAAGAACAATGGTTTGATCAGCGATGGTAAACGAATCGTTGGCGACCAAGTTTTCGACTACGCCTCGAAGCTTCCACAGTGCAAAGCCGCCGGGAGGTGTGTCTACTCGGGTTGCTAAAATTCCGCCCACGCGATTATCAAACCCGCTCACACGCACCACATCACCGACAGAAAGATTCGCGACGTTTTCTCCAGAAATTGCTTCCAGTTCGGTATCTGCGGTCGTCACGATTGGTTGAGTAAAGACCGAGAATGGATTGGTGCTGGTTACAGGACCAACAAACAGATGATTGGCGTCGAGCTGAATGACAGTAGCAGTTGCTAGATTGTTGGGGGTGTCTTCTTCGGTGACTAAGGTAACTACCATGCCATCTTCAAGTTCGGAAGAATCCGCGGGAATACCGTCGATAAAGATATCGATATTGCCGAGAGACAAGTTAGTATCAAAATTTACTTCAAGACGAGAGGCGTCGGTTAAGGTGCCAATAATTGCACCGCCATCATCGCCATCGCGTCCATCATCGTCGCCACCGGATGAACCGCCGCCAGTGCCACCACCGCCGCCGCCAGTGCCGCCGGAGCTTGAGTCGTTATCGTCGGAATTGCCAAGTTGGAGGTCACAACCGGTCAACGGAAGCGCGCAGGCTGTCGCAGTGATCAGTACAGCAAGAGATTTTTGAAGACTAAAGGTTTTCATTGATAAGAAGTTACTAAGATTCATGTTCTGGTCAGTATCATTCGTATAATTTAGCTCAGTGTAACAGAGCCGGTTGAATTTGTGTTTTTAAACACCCCGCGTTTTTGTAACTGTTTAGCTGATGCATTCGAGCGTTAACCCTTCGTCTTAAGGGAGCATCAATTAACCCAGAGTTTCCTGGGAAGCAAGGGCATATTGCTAATTTCAAGCCCGGTTAGTGCTTAAAATTGCGAATCACATTTTCAATTACGGTCTTCGGATTAAATCATGCTTCAGACTAAATCATGGGAAAGCTAATCAGAGGTTTTATAAGGTATTTGTCTGTTTGAAGTAAAAGGGGCGCAAATAGGGTTTCGTTTAGCTAATTAAAGTCTTTAATGTAAGAATTTTCTAATTTGTGAGAGTGAAACATTCGGCTTTGAACTAAACTGACCAGAGAACATAAAGAGTGCATCGTCGTGTTCAATTTAGCTATAGACGGTTTGCTTTGGCCTTAAAGAATGGTTTCTTAAAGGTGTTGGCCACTTAAAAGTTTTAATGATTGAATTTTAGTCAGACTTATAAATTAATAAACTCAGTAATACGATTGTTTTAGATACGCGTTGTTAATTTTTTGTACGAAATAAGAACAAAAATCTGGGGGAGGGCTTTGACAAACCCCGGATTTAATCAGAGTACAAAAATTGACAATGCAATTTCCAATTTTGGACAAATTCAATTATTTACCGTGTTTGAAATTGGTGACACATTTTTTTGTGTCGCTGGATACTTTGGGTTAACCACAGTTTCCTTTGGTTAAATTAATGATTAGCAATGTAAATCTTAATGTAAATGTTGTTGTCGGAGAAAATCAGGTCTTTATTGAAAAGATTTTTCTTCTTTACTCATTATTTAAATTAACTTTGTATAAAAATCTAAATTCGACGCAGTATTTTTAATCAAAGTAGGGCGTTGTTAATTTTGAATAACTAATAAAGATTTATCTATTTATAAACACTTTTCAATACATGACAATTTTATAAAACAGAATATTCGCCCTAAAACTTTTTCGAATTTGGGCGATATCTACTAACACTGGATAACCTCGTGGTTAGGTTGTCACTGATGCTGCGACTTTTCCCAACTACTAATTTGTAGGGCGTGCTCTGTGGAAATTAATTATGTTAAAAACTAAAAAAATCTTAACTCTCATTTGTGCCAGTCTTGTATTAAGCGCTTGTGGCGGCGGTGGTGGCGGCGGTAGTTCATCCGGCCCAACATCGGTTGTTGTTTCAGGTAATGTTTCTTTTGAAGATGTTCCCCATGATCCGGTAACTCTTGGGTTGGATTACGCTGCCTCATTTTCAGCGCCTGCACGCCGGGTTGTTGTTCAAGCCGTAAATTCTTCTACCGGTGCGGTTTTGGATCAAGATCTTACCGATGATAGCGGCGATTATTCTTTGTCGGTCGGCTCAAACGTTACTATGTTTATTCGTGCCCGTGCTCAATTGCAGTCGCCGTCAAACAGCGCAGCAACTTGGAATGTAGCGGTTACCGATAACACCGGCGGTAATGCTTTGTATGTGTTGGATGGCCCGAATTTTAACTCGGGCGAATCGAATCGAATCGAAGACTTGTTTGCTGCTTCTGGCTGGGATATGGCGACGAGCAGGTATGTTGATGAACGTGCAGCTGCTCCTTTTGCAATTTTAGATGCTGTTTACGAGGCGGTGTCCTCTTTTGTTGCAGTAGATTCCGATATTAATTTCCCCGATTTAGAAGTCCGTTGGAGTGAAAATAACTCTCCAGTTGGAAATGGCACCGCTGCTGATCTTGCCGCGGGCAGAATTTCAACGTCGTTTTTTAGTCCCTCTGAAGACGTCATTTATATTCTTGGTGCCCAGGATTTCGATACTGACGAATACGATAGCCACGTAATTGCTCACGAGTGGGGTCATTATTTTGAAGATGTGATTTCACGCTCCGACTCAATCGGCGGTTCACATTCTATTACCAGTCTTTTAGACATGCGCGTTGCCATGAGTGAAGGTTGGGGTAACGCCGTTTCGGGTATCGTATTGAATGATCCAATTTACATTGATAGCTCTCAAGTCTCCCAGTCGCGCGGTTTTTTTATTGATGTTGAAGAAAACAATAATCTGAATCGTGGCTGGTTTAACGAAGGCTCGGTGCAATCGATCATTTACGACATCTACGACGGTCTGCCTTTTGCGAATTCTGATATCTCGGAGAATAGTGACACTTTAGACGGCGGTTTGGCCAGAATCTACCAGACATTTACCAGCGACAATTACGTCAATTCTCCATTAGTTACTAGTATTCATTTGTTCTTGGATGAATATAAATTTTTGTTCGCAAACCAAAGTCTTGCAATCGATATTTTGGCCGCTGGGCAAGATATTTTAGTAAACGATGCCATAGGTACCGGTGAAAACAATGACGGCGGTAATTCGCTCACCTTACCGGTTTATTACTTAATTACCCTAGGGCAGTCTCAAGAATTTTGTGTCATCAATGACTTTGGTTCCTTCAACCGATTAGGCAATCGTCGCTTCTTCTTATTAGAAGGTTTAACGCAAGACCTTTACAACATTCGTGTTGCTCGTACCATGGGTGCAACCGCTACAGACCCTGATTTCTTTGTTTTGCAGCAAGGGCAAGCTATTAACGGTTCTTTATCCGGAGTTTTGAACGTAGAAGACGCGAATTTATCGCTTCCCGCGGGAGATCTTGTCTTTGAAGTCTACGATGATCTAAACACCGACTCGTGTTTTACCCTTACCGTAACAACGGCTCTTTAACGCACGAATTTTTAACTAACCATAATTTCTAAGCTAACAAGTTTTTACTAATAACATTTGTTGAGCGATTTTAATCCTTAACGAGAATCTTATTTTAGGCTTTGGTACTTTCAATACCGCCAAAGCCATATTTGATGAGAAAACAAACAATGAAACCGTTTTTAACAATATTAGCAGGTTTGATGCTTGTTTCTGTGGCTACTCTGGCTAGCCAAGCAAGCGGTGTAAAACAAGTAAGTGATGTGAAAACAGGTGTCCAAACAGACATAAATAACGTCGATGTAAAGCAAGAAGCCCAAGATACTCGTGCAGCTGAAGTGCCTGTGACCGGCTCTAAAAATCATTCGGGATTACGTTTGGGTGATCATTATCTAAAACCCGGCGCCGCAGTTGTGTTCGATCATAACTACGATGGCAAAACCGAATTGACCGAATCTGAAACCATCACGCTATCGTTCACACCGTCTTATGACATGGATATTATGTCAGTGACGGTGACGTCTACCGATCAAGATATGAGTATGAGTAGCAGCGATTTTTCTGGTGCTGTTACCGGTAACGATCCCGTGCAAATGGATGTAACTGTGTCGTCAACCTTAGAGGGTCGGTATTATTTGAATGTGTTTATCGAAACCGAGACCGATGGTTTTAAACAAAACCGAACCTACGCATTGCCGGTAGTGGTTGGTAATCCGCCTGAGCGTCAACAAGCAAAAACCACTGTTGATAACAATGGCGAGAGAGTCCGAGTATTACATTCCTCTAAACCCTAGTACTGGAAACCCTAGTACTGAAAAACCTAGTACTGAAAAACCTAGTACTGAAAAACCTAGTACTGAAAACTCAGAAACTCCCAAAGAGTGGAGTTTCTGATGTTGTTATTCTCCATATGCTTGACCCAGAAGGCCGACGCTGACAGACTTCACCTGTATATAAATTCAGGCTTTTTCTATGGCGCTTATTCTGGGTATTGACCCCGGCTCTCTAAAAACCGGCTTTGGTGTTATCAATACCATTGGCAGTAAAAACGAATACATCGGTAGTGGTGTCATCCGTCTTCCTGCAGAATCTCCTTTGCCTGCACGCCTCAAAATCATCTTCCGTTCATTGATCGAAATTATCGAAGAGTATCAGCCTCAGCAAATGGCAGTAGAACAAGTATTTGTGTCAAAAAGCGCAGGCTCTGCACTAAAACTGGGTCAGGCTCGCGGTGCTGCTATTGTGGCTGGTGTACACTCGGAGCTTGAGGTTTTTGAGTACGAAGCCCGAAAGGTTAAACAATCCGTGGTAGGTACAGGAGCCGCCGATAAATATCAGGTTCAGCATATGGTCAAGCATCTGCTGCGATTGTCGGCTACACCTCAAGAAGATGCTGCGGATGCTTTGGCTGTGGCGTTATGTCACGCTCATACCCATCAGCATTTAGTTGCAACCACTAAGTCGGTGGCTTTTCGACGTGGACGGCTGGTTTAGGCCGAATTGCTGTTACCTAGTGTCAACCCTATACACATATTTTTTATAACTGAGTTCAGACTTTTATGATCGGTCGCTTAACCGGTATTCTCGCCGAAAAACAACCTCCCTTTTTGTTAATAGATGTCAACGGTGTGGGTTATGAAGTGCAAGCTCCCATGACCAGTATTTATCAATTACCGGGGCTGGGAGAGAAGGTTACCCTGCACACGCATTTTTCGGTCAGCGAAAATGCACAACAGTTGTTTGCGTTTATTGATCAAAAAGATCGTTTGTTATTTCGTCATTTAATTAAAGTCAGTGGTGTAGGTCCTAAGTTGGCTTTGGCTATTTTGTCGGGTATGGAAACTCAGGAATTCGTTCATGCCGTGACTCTTGGTGATAGCACGCGGTTAGTAAAAATTCCTGGCGTGGGTAAAAAGACCGCCGAGCGTTTGGTAATCGAAATGCAAGATCGCCTTAAAGACTGGCAAGTGCCCAGCGAAGCTGCCGCAAACACCGTTACGGAGTCCTTCGATCTTGGCGTTAATCAAAACGCTATTGTTTCGGAAGCTGAAAGCGCTTTGATTGCTTTGGGTTATAAACCGGTTGAGGCTTCTAAAGCGATTAATCGTGTTCTTAAAGAGCACGCGCCTGAACGTTCAGAAGAGTTGATTCGTTTAGCATTAAAAAGTATGTTGCCCGGCTGAATCGTTCCATAAACTGCACATCTTTCGGTAAAAGATAATCCACTATGATCGACAAAGATCACCTTGATGCTCCCAGACTGGTTTCGGCGGTTGCCGATCAGCGTGAAGACGTGCTTGATCGCACGGTTCGTCCCAAACGCTTATCCGATTACGTGGGGCAACCTGTGGTTCGCGAACAAATGGAGATCTTCATCCACGCTGCAAAAAAACGCAACGAGGCCCTCGATCACACGTTAATTTTTGGCCCACCAGGACTTGGGAAGACCACCCTAGCGAACATCATTGCCGCCGAAATGGGCACCGAGTTAAAGACTACCTCTGGTCCAGTTTTAGAAAGAGCCGGTGATCTCGCCGCGCTGATGACCAATCTTGAGTCTGGCGATGTGTTGTTTATCGATGAAATTCATCGTTTGAGCCCAGTTGTCGAAGAAGTTCTCTATCCTGCCATGGAAGACTTCCAGCTCGATATTATGATTGGCGAGGGCCCGGCTGCGCGTTCTATCAAGATTGATTTACCGCCTTTTACTCTTGTGGGAGCCACTACCCGTGCTGGTTTATTAACCTCGCCGTTGCGGGATCGGTTTGGTATTGTGCAACGCTTGGAATTCGTCAATATTGCCGATTTGACCCATATCATTGCTCGCGCTGGCAGTTTAATGTCCATTCGATTAGAAGCTACCGGTGCCGCCGAAATCGCTAAACGCTCACGTGGGACACCACGAATTGCTCTAAGACTGCTAAGACGCGTTCGAGACTATGCAGAGGTAAAAGGTGATGGACTTATTACCGCTGAAGTTGCCGATGCGGCGTTAAATATGCTGAATGTCGATTCGTTGGGGTTTGATCACATGGATCGCAGAATGCTTTTGGCTGTAATGGAAAAATTTGGCGGTGGGCCCGTTGGTGTTGATAGTCTCGCTGCTGCCATCAGCGAAGAACGTGGTACCATAGAGGACGTTCTTGAACCTTATCTTATTCAACAGGGTTATCTTTCTCGAACCCCAAGAGGGCGTATTGCCACACAACTTGCTTACGATCACTTTGGTTTACAAGCGCCCACATCAAACTAGACGATCTGTCTCAAAAACTAGCCGATTCACATTCCAATTAAAAATACCTACAGCTTATTACGGATAAATCATGTCTTGCTTCTCCACCTCGATACGAGTCTACATTGAAGATACCGATGCTGGTGGCATTGTTTTTTATGCGAATTACCTGAAATTTATGGAACGCGCGCGCACCGAAATGCTTCGATCGCTGGGGTTTTCTAAACCAGCGTTAATCGATGATACCGCTTTATTGGTCGTTGCTTCGGTTAGCGTTGACTACAAACGGCCGGCGCGATTGGACGACCTTTTAACGGTTACCGCTGAGGTTGTTGAAATTGGTCGAGTGTATGTGGTCTTCAAGCAGCAAGTTTTTCGTGGTGAAGAATTGATCAGTGACGGCGAAATCAAAGTCGTCTGCGTAGATAGTCAATCATTAAGACCGATTTCCTTACCGGAAAATATGCTTGAAAAAATCAAAGAATATTCTGTGTCGCAAGAGTTGTTGAGAAATCCGTAACACAACAACGCTTCTCGGATTCTAGTCGGTTTAAATTCTAGTAATTCTTACAAAGTTATCGATCAAATTCTTAATCAAGACGTTAACAACGTAAGAATATGACACAAAGATTATTCGCTACTTTTCCGATGTGACTCGATATTTCGCGGATATTGATCGTTAAATACCGAGTAATTTCACATAACTGAACTAAATGCTTGATTATTACTCTCTAGGTGGCAAGTGATTTGTATATTAATTGATAGACTTGGGTTGATTAAAAGTCGTGCTCAACAAAACGCTAAGTAAAGTATTAGATCAGTCTTAACTCATCTTAGCAGACAATATTTTTTGTAATAAATATTCACCGTTGAATTTTATTGCAGTGTAGAGAGACGCGTATCGTTTTATTATGGTTGTTTATAGCAGTATTAACGAAGCTAATGTTGTTTTTGACGCGCCGTAAATATCAATTCGCGTAAGCAAACGTTAAAATAAAAAAATTCAGTTCAATTTCTTCGGTTTAGAATCCTCATTAGTTCGGAGTCCAGATTTTTCATGCAGCCCGGTGAATCCCTTTCTTTATGGTCATTAATCTCTCAGGCGAGTTTGCTTGTTCAATTGGTGATGTTGGTTTTATTGCTCGCCTCAGTTGTTTCCTGGGTAATGATTGTCAATCGTGGCATTTATCAAAATCGAGCCGCCAAGTTGTATAACGATTTTGAAAAGCAATTTTGGTCGGGTATTGATTTAACTCAGTTATATAAACAAGGAAATAATCGCGCAAGCAGCGGCATCTTAGACGGTGTTGAAAATATTTTTCGCGCGGGTTTTAAAGAGTTTTCTCGCCTTCGTCAACAAAGCTCTGTTGAACCTGAAGTGGTAATGCAAGGTACTGAAAGGGCAATGCGAGTCGCTTTAGCGCGCGAAGAAGAAAAGCTCGAAGCCAATCTTTCCTTTTTGGCCAGTGTTGCATCAGTAAGTCCTTACATCGGCCTATTTGGTACCGTATGGGGAATTATGAGTTCATTTCGCGGTTTGGCTAATGTGCATCAAGCAACCCTGGCGACCGTCGCTCCAGGAATTTCAGAAGCATTGGTGGCAACCGCTATGGGTCTTTTCGCTGCAATTCCTGCGGTTCTGGCCTACAACCGGTACTCGGCACGCGCCGAATCTTTATTGGCAAATTACGAAACATTTGCCGAAGAATTGTCGTCATTTTTCCACCGCAAACTTCATTCTGGCCAAGCGTAAACTCTCATGGGCGCAAGGAATAAAAAACGTAAACCTATGGCTGAAATCAATGTGGTTCCTTACATTGATGTGATGCTGGTGTTGTTGGTGGTATTTATGATTACTGCGCCTCTGCTTATGCAGGGCGTCAAGGTCGATTTACCACAAGCTCCATCCACTCCTTTAGATAGTAAAGAAGACGAACCGTTAATCGTTTCGATAAAACAAGATGGTTCCTATTATTTGAATTTGGGCCGCGACCAAGACGTGGCTAAACCTATGTCGCAAATTCAAGATACGGTATCGAAAGTACTTCGTGAAAAGCCCGCTACCCAAGTGTTAGTTTGGGGTGATCACCGAGTGCCATATGGTGAAGTGGTTCAAGCGATGACTTCTTTGCAAGCTGCCGGTGCACCTTCGGTTGGTTTAGTTACGGAGCCGCAGCAGTAATGGCTTTTTTGCTCAAAGCAAAACCAACGCTTGCCGTTTCTATTGTTGCGAGTCTTGTGCTGCACGCCGGTTTAATCGCATTCTTATTTTTTGGCGTGCAACAGGCTAAGCCGCCTGAACCTAAAAAAACGCCTAAATTTGTTCAAGCAAAATTGGTAGAGCTTAAACAAACTGCACCGGAACAGGCGCCAAAACAAAGCACCGAAAATACACCGCGAAAAATTGATTTAACAAAACGTCAGCAAGAAGAAAAAGCCGCGCAAGAGAAAAAGCAACAGGCTAAAGCGGCTGAGCAAAAGCGACAAAAAGAACTGGAAGATAAACGTAAAAAAGACGAAGCCAAAAAAATTGCAGACGCTAAGCGTAAGAAAGAAGAAGCTGAGCAGGCAAAAAAATTAGAAGCTGCTGAAGAGAAAAAACGACAGCAAGCGCTTGTTGAAGAGCTTGATCGTATCGAAAAAGAACGGCTTGAAAAACAACTGGCCGAAGAAGCTGCTGCTGCCGAGGCGGCCGAAAAAGCCTTGCTTGCCGAGCAACAAGCCGAAGCCACAGCACAGAGTTATGTTGCACTTATTGCCAGTCGCATCGAACAATTTTGGAGTCGGCCGCCATCTGCGCGAACAGGAATGCGTTGCGAATTGCTGATCAAATTGGTTCCCACTGGTCGAGTTGTAAATGTATCCATTATTTCCAGCAGTGGTAATTCTGCCTTTGATCGCTCAGCAGAGCAGGCAGTATTGAAAGCCGAACAGTTTCGAGAGCTACAAAATGTTAAACCAGAAGTTTTCGAACGTTATTTTCGTGAATTGCGGTTAGTGTTTGATCCGCAAGATTTACGACTATAAACGCGTCAATAATAACTAAGCCTCACAGGAGATATTGTGAAGTTAATTGCTCTACAAAGTGTATTTTTCTTGATAATTGCGAGTTTTAGCTTAATAGCTAAAGCACAGCTTACGATAGAAATTACGCGAGGTATCGATAATCCAACATCCATTGCGATTGTGCCTTTTGCCGGATCGACTAATTTATCGGAAGATGTCGCTGGCATTGTTTCCGCTGATTTACAGCGCAGCGGTCAATTCGCACCGGTTGATCGCGCTAATATGCTTGCATTGCCTCAAGAACAAAAAGATGTGTATTTTCGCGATTGGAAAATTCTTGGTGCAGAATATTTGGTTATCGGTGGTATCGAGCCTGTTACCGGCGGTTACCAGCTGCGTTTTGAGCTGTACGACGTTCTCAATCAACGCCAAGTTCTTAAAAAGATTGCCACTGCAACCGCCACCGATTTGCGCGGTTTAGCGCACTATGCTGCGGATCAAATTTACGAACAAATCACTGGAATTCGCGGCGCCTTTTCCACCAAAATTATCTACATTGAAGTACTTCGTAATGCCAGTAATCCTCAAGAGGCGACATACCGATTAATTCACGCCGATGCCGATGGTGCTCGTGAGCGTGAATTATTGAAATCCAGCCAGCCATTATTGTCGCCACGTTGGTCGCCTGATGGCAAACAAGTCGCTTATGTGTCATTCGAAACGTCACGTCCGGCGATTTTTATTCAAAATATCGCTACCGGCGCACGTCGCCAAATTACCAACTTTAAAGGTTTAAATGGCGCACCTGCATGGTCGCCTGACGGCAAAAAATTGGCGTTTGTCTTATCGAAAGATGGTAATCCAGAAATTTATACCATTGATTTAGCCAGTGGCAATTATCAAAGAATTACCCAGCATTTTGCCATTGATACCGAACCAAACTTCTCAGGAGATGGAAAAGGTATCATTTTCACGTCAAATCGCGGAGGTCAGCCACAAATATATCAAGTTGATCTTGCCAGTGGCCGTATTGAACGCTTAACCTTTTACGGCGATTATAATGCCCGCGCGAGTCTCTCACCTGATGGTAAGACCATGGTGATGGTTCACCGCGAGCAAGGTATATTTCACATCGCAGCACAGGATGTAAAAACCGGTGATTTGCGGATTCTCACTGAAACGGAATTGGATGAATCTCCAAGCATCGCCCCTAACGGAGCAATGCTACTGTACGCGACACAAGCCAATGGTAAAGGTATACTTGCCGCCGTATCTTTGGATGCCGGTGTGAAGTTTAAATTACCATCGAAACGTGGTGATGTTCGTGAGCCAGCTTGGTCACCGTTTTTTAATTAAATCTCAGTTTGATGACCAATCTGCGATAGGTTGTGTTAGGGTCAAGAATCTGGTGAGCATTTTTGTTTGAGCCTGCTTTTTAAAGTAGGCTGGCAAAACACCTCGATGACTAGGTTATAGATGCTCTACACAATCTCTAAGCATATTAGGCGAGTCGTTAGGCAAACCTCGACAAATAGAGATTTTCAACGCAATTTTAGAGTTAAATTTACGATAATTTTTGGGAGTGTAAGACCATGAATGTGTTTAAAACAGGGTTGGGCTTGGTTGTTTTATCTGCGGTATTAGCTGGCTGTTCATCTACTTCTACACCTGCGGATACTGGTAATACCGGTCCGGTAGAAGATACCAACACCAGTGTTGACGTAGGTACCACAACAGGTGGCGGTATTGTTGAAGATGAAGATGAAGTTGTTGCTTTAGAAACAATTTTCTACTTTGACTTTGACCAATCTACCATCAAGCCAGAAGTTCGCGCCCTGTTAACTGCTCACGCAGCTAAATTAAAAGCAAGCCCACGTTCTATCCGCTTAGAAGGTCACGCTGATGAACGCGGTACTCGCGAGTACAACATTGCATTGGGTGAGCGTCGTGCAAACGCAGTTCGTGATTTCTTGATTCTTCAAGGTGTTGACGCTAGCCTAATCGAAACCATCAGCTACGGCGAAGAAAAGCCAGTTGCTCTTGGTCACGACGATCAAGCATGGTCTTTAAACCGTCGCGTAGAACTTAAGTAATATCAGGAATATACCTCTCAGACATGGCATCATTTAAACGGTCGACACTCTGGGTTATTACGGCAGCCTTATCCGCTGCCGTATTACCAAGTGAAGCGCAAGTACGCGTTATTGATTCAACACCCGTAACTCCCGCTTCAGTCCCCTCGCAACCGGTCACGAATACGGTTTCCAACAGTGGTTCGGAGCTATACAACCGCCTTGAACTTCTTCAACAAGAAGTGCAGGAGCTTCGCGGCTTAGTTGAACAGCAAACGTTTGAAATTAAGCGTTTAAAACAACAGCGATTAGATGACTACACCGATCTCGATCAGAGAATTTCTGTGCTATTGCAGGGTAAATCAAATACGCCAGCAGCATCTTTAGGTAATGCGACCGACAGTGACGCTAGCTCAGCTATTGATAATAATTCTGCTGTGGCAACCGGTGAAGAAATTCCAGAAGAGCGTGAGCTGTATCGTCAAGCCATCGATTTATTATTAAAGCAAAAAGACTTTAATGGATCTGCCGAATTACTGGAGCAATACCTTAATTATTATCCTCAGGGTTTATTTGCGCCAAACGCCCAGTATTGGTTGGGTGAAATCCGTTTGAGTAATGGTGATACTGAAGCCTCAAAAACGTGGTTTACCAAGTTAATTACACAATATCCCGGCCATGCAAAAATTCCTGACGCAAAATTTAAGCTCGGCAAAATCTATTTTGAACAAGGCGATACCATTAAAGCTAAACAGCTACTTACTGAAGTAGCCAATGGCGGCTCATCGGCAGCCGATTTAGCTCGTAACTACCTATCGGCCAATCAAATTTAATCGATGCGTTCCTGGGCGGCTTATTTCGTCGCCTTATCTTCGAGCTTGAGCTAAAAATGCTTTTACCGGCTCGATCTCCCGCTCTTTATGCTTGCTATTGCGCGTTGAGTTTCGCTACACTGCGCCGCTTTTCTATACACTGTCCAAGCAACACCCATGGTTGATACCAGCTTAAGAATTACCGAAATCTTTTATTCACTGCAAGGTGAGTCTCTTACAGTGGGCGTGCCCACCGTTTTTGTGCGCCTAACGGGTTGCCCTTTACGTTGCCAGTATTGTGATTCTGAGTACGCCTTCCATGGCGGTACTCGTCTTTCCATTGACGAAATCCTAGCAAAAGTAGACAGCTATAAAGCTAAAACGGTGTGCGTAACCGGTGGTGAGCCGCTTGCCCAACCTGATTGTTTGGTGCTTTTAACGGCTTTGTGTGATCGTGGTTATCGAGTGTCATTAGAAACCAGTGGCGCCTTATCGATAGCAGACGTAGATACCCGCGTGAGCCGAGTTGTTGACCTTAAAACACCGGGTTCTGGCGAGGTCAGCAAAAACCTGTACGCGAATATCGATTATTTAACAAAGCATGACCAAATTAAATTTGTGCTTTGTGATCGTCAAGACTATGACTGGGCCTGTTTTAAAATCGCAGAGTACGATTTAACTCAAAAAGCCCATGTATTTATGTCGCCGAGTTTTGGACAAATTAATCCCACGGAATTAGCCGATTGGATCGTCAACGATAACCTAGATGTACGCTTTCAATTGCAATTGCACAAAATTTTATGGGGCGATAAGCCGGGCAAATAGGTTTATGCTGTGCCTCTAAATTCAGCTTCGTACAATTAGCTTTGTTATTGATGCGTAGAATATCGCGTAACATCTTTAAAAATAACGCGCCTAATTTATTTAGCCTGAAGCTAATACTCGGAGCGCCGTCGCTCTTTAGGAACCTCTGATTAACTTATCCGTGATGTAATCAAAGGGCAGAAATTGACAATGCGACTTCCAATTTCTATACAATTTCAATTACTTACCGTTCTTGAAATTGATGACACATTCTTGTGTCGAGAGAAACTCTAGGTTAACCAGAGTTTTCTGTAATTTATCTACACTGATATTAACTTATTAAATAACCTCGATTCCCATGCCTGATAAAAAGAAAGCCGTTGTACTTGTCTCTGGTGGTTTAGACTCGACTACCGTATTAGCCATTGCTAAAAGCCAAGGCTTTGACTGCTACACAATGAGTTTTGATTACGGACAAAGACATAAGTCAGAATTACACGCGGCAGAGAATACTGCCAAACTGCTCGGTGCAACCTCTCACAAGGTCATAAAACTCGATTTAAGCGCCATAGGCGGCTCGGCGCTTACCGACTTAGATTTGGCTGTGCCAGAGACAGAAACGTCTCCAGGAGAGATCCCAATCACCTATGTGCCAGCACGTAACACCGTATTTTTATCAATCGCCATGGGTTGGGCAGAAGTCTTAGGTGCAAAAGACATCTTCATTGGTGTAAATGCCGTCGATTACTCCGGTTACCCCGATTGTCGTCCCGAGTTTATTCAAGCATTTCAGGCCATGGCAAACGTCGCTACAAAGGCTGGGGTTGAAGGCAAGGGTATGCGCATACAAACACCACTCATCTTTATGACCAAGGGCGAGATTATTCAAAAAGGCATTGCGTTAGGCGTAGATTACGCAAAGACCGTTTCTTGTTATCAAGCAAATGACCTCGGACAAGCCTGTGGTCGTTGTGATAGTTGTCGATTACGTAAGCAAGGATTCGAACAAGCGGGCATTGAAGATCCAACTCCGTATCAAAATTGATCAATTTGGCTAAGCCTTTGTTTCAATGGCAAATTTGTCCTCAATTAATTTAAAAAATTACTTGTCTTTTAAATTTTAATGAGTACTATATGCGCCTCGCTTGGGGGTCGTTAGCTCAGTCGGTAGAGCAGTTGGCTTTTAACCAATTGGTCACTGGTTCGAATCCAGTACGACCCACCATATCAAGCGTTCTAAAATTTATTCAAATTAGAGAGTTGTTGGTGCTAATTTGAATTATGGGTCGTTAGCTCAGTCGGTAGAGCAGTTGGCTTTTAACCAATTGGTCACTGGTTCGAATCCAGTACGACCCACCATTTTTCCCTTCTGTTTTTTTAAATTCTCTTCTCTAATTTTTCTGTTTCAATTTTTAGAATTTTTGTTCCATATATAAAATTTAATCCACATATTTTCGAATACTCAGTCTGTATCATGTTGCTCATTCAGCTTTTTTGAATGAAAAAACTACTGCTCTCTACTCAAATATCAAATAGCCATCAACTACACAAAGCAATAATTCATACCCAGTTTTTCTGTAAATAAAATAGCTAGTAACAGATGGATGGCAAATTCGAGAAATACTGACAGTTATTTTCGCTGTGATTCGGAATTTATCGTTGAATAGTTAAAAGGCTAAAAATTAAAGGTAACTTAATTGATCGGGAGTCTCTATAGGAACCTCTGATTAACTCATCCATGATTTAATCAGAGGACAGAAATTGAAAATGCGATTTCCAATTTCTTCACAATTTCAATCACTTACCGTTCTTGAAATTGGCGACATATCCTTGTGTCGCGAGAAACTCTGGTTAATCAGAGTTTCCTATAAATACATGGATGTGTATCAAAGGTCGAGAATTGTAGTTGAATGAAACTATGAATAAATTGGAGGTCGTATTTTCAATTTGTGAGTTTATCGGGAATTAAAAATAAAACGTTAAATGTGAGTTGATGTTTTAGTGAAATATCAAAAAATTTACTTATTAAATGTTTTGATATTTTTTGACGTTCCTTTTTTATTAAAAATTTCGTTACGAACTCTCAGGTATTTAAACCGCTATTTCTTTTATTTCTGAATAAGAAATTTTATTTCGACCAGTTTGTTTTGCCTGGTAGAGCATTTTGTCGGCGGAATCGAGCAGTTTGTTGGGATCGCCATCTGTTTTTGGAATACAGCTGGCAACTCCGGCGCTGATGCTAACGTGCTTGCTGCTCACGGTGGATTTAATGTGGGGAATTTTCAGTTTTTTGATTTCATCGATGCAACGTTGAGCGATTAACGCGGCAGAAGATAGGTCGGTACCGGGAAGCATTAACACAAATTCTTCGCCACCAAAACGTGCTAATAAGTCTGATGATCTTCCGGTAACGCGGGTAAGGGCGCGAGTAATGCGTTGTAGGCATTCGTCGCCCATTACGTGGCCGTAGTGGTCGTTGTAGCTTTTGAAGTGATCAACATCAAGAATTACTAGCGATATGGGCGATTCATGGCGAATACCACGTGACCATTCAGCACGGATGGTTTCGTCGTAACGTCGTCGGTTGGCGATATTGGTCAACGGATCGGTGTAAGAAAGTTGTTCAAGTTGATGGTTGAGTTGGTGAACCATCGTTTCCATTTTCTTGCGTTCAGAAATGTCGAACATAAAACCCACAAGAGCCTTGGTTTTACCGTTTTCGCGAATAACGTGTACGACGTCTCGAATCCACACGTAGCTGCCATCTGCGGCTAGAGCTCGATAATCGGCTTCGTGGTCGACACCTGTCTCAGACTGGCGCAGGCAATAACTGAAGGTTTTGTCGCGGTCATCTTGATGAATTCGATCTCTCCATTCATGAACGCTCTTCCAAGTTTCTGGTGCCCAGCCTAACAGTTCTTGAATTTGCGGGCCTATGTATTCAAATAAACCACTCTCCCAGTCGATTCGCCAAGGAATAGCTTTGGTCGATTCCAGTAATGTTTTGTAGAAGTCGTCTTGAAGAGGTTTATTGATTGACATACCACCGCCGAAAATTACAAAAATCAATAGTTCTCATATTAACCACGCTAGATATTTTCTGACAAGGTTTTATTGATATTTAGCCGAGCTGTTCAAACCGAAAATTATTATTTTTAGCGACTATTTTATTCAACATGAAATGCCAGGTTATTGATTGCGAAATTTACGTTGTGAAGTTCAAGCATAATGTCACTAATATCAAAAATAACGTATTTAAATATTTTTCGATTATTTCGCGAATGAATGAATTAAAAATTCATAAAGTTTTCAGCGACACAAAGTCGTGTCGCTAATTTCGTGAACCGTAAGCGATTGAAATTATCAGAGAATTAGAAGTTACATTTTAATTGCGGCTCTCTAATTAAATAAAGGATGTATTTATCAGAGATTCCTGCAAACAATTACCGACAATCTTGAGGCGGCCAATCGGGTACGACATCCATCGCCATTGTTAACGTGTTTTCGTTATACATCAGTACTGTATTCGCTGATACAAATGCAGAATCGCCAACCGTAAGCGCGTATACACCAACGAGTGTGCCGTCACCATGAATGGTATAAGACGGCGTATAGAGTGCGTAGCCAAATGGAATTTGAAAGGCGGTAAAGTGAAATTTGGTCGCTGAAAGTTGTTTACCAATGACAATGTATCCGCCGCAGTCTGCGGTGGTGGGAATATGGATATGCGGAAAGTCATGAGTTTCGACAAAAATACCGCCGCCGCCGTATTTCTGCATTAAAAAATCTTTTTTGTAGTCTTTGGTGTAGTCGTACTCCATCATCACAATTTCGTAGTTATCGGATTTCACCGTAAAGGTTTGTTCCGCTGGAATTAACGTTAAACCATAATGTTTTACGTTATCTTGATCGGCAATTACGGTTGGTATACAGAAAGCATCGGGTACCAATAGCGCACCGAGCCCGCCAAATGAATTTGCAGAACTGCCATGTATAACACGAACGCCAGTCTCCAATGCAGCCTGTGTATCTAACCATTGGGCATCAACCTCAATGTAAGGTGTAGAAGTTGCTGTGGGATTTACGGTAATTTTACCGTTAACATCAAACGACCAAGTGCTGGTGCCTTTATCAAAAATAACCACCTCGTCTTCGGTTGTCATGACTGGGTGATTTTTGTCGGGTTGGCCAGAAGAATCTACTGCGTAGCGTGTTAGTTTTGCACTATCAATTAAGGCTTCTTTTAATAAATTTTTGTCGTACGGTGGGGTAGTGCTGTTCATTGTTTAAAGATCCTTTTTAAAGGTATTTTTGTAGGTATCTTAAAATCCGGTTGAGTGCGAAACATTTTTCATCGCATCAAATTTTCTCTGTAGGTGCGTCAGCAGCTAAGACAGTTCGTAAATAAACGCCATCTAGGTTACGAACTCTTGTACATATTACTAACGTTATATGTGCCGTCTGTAAATTACAGTTAATTACAGAGACGTTATATCACCGATTGCGGTAATTCCAAACAGGTGAGGTGTAAGTACAGAATCGATGGGTCGTAAGGATTTGATGAGATGAATTTTTGCTCAGTAAATGTTCTGCTTTGTGTGAAGGTGCAGCAGGGTTAACGCTCAAAATGTATCGGAGTTTTTGTAAAACGAAAAAATTAGATATAAAAAAAGAGCTATTAAAAGCTCTTTTTACAGAAGATAAACACAATTAAATTGTTCATTAAAGATTTAAGCAAACTTTAACACTTGTAAATTGGTATCGTGTAATACATCGGCAAGAGTAAGCTTTTTAAGATATTTCATGTACTCTTGCTGTGCCTGCCATAGGTGGCCTTTCAACGCGCAATTGCCATTAAGAATACACATAGGGCTTTCGCAATTAATTGGCGCTAGGGTTTGTTCCATTTTCACAATAACATCAGCGACACCAATTTCGTGTGGTTCTACCGCTAGGCGAATACCGCCTTTTTTTCCGCGAATGGATTCTACCCAGCCGATGTTAACCAGTTTGTTAACAACCTTCATTAAATGACTTTTTGAAAGATCAAAAGTCTCTGCAATAATTTGAATAGTAGCTAGGGAATCTCGATGACTGGCTAAATAGATAAGTGTTCTAAAGGCAAAGTCTGTATGTTTTGTTAGTTGCATAAAAATCGGTTCTCAGAACAATTTTGCTTGCGACGCTCGGACTTTAACGACTTTTAGGTAGTTTGTTAAGCGTATTATTAGTATCGGCGTGACTGCGTAAGCAATTATTTCATTTTGTGGCGGCTAAATTGCCAGATTTTGTGAATTTAATCCACAGAATTAAAATTTAATGATTCTTAAAATGCCACTCAAAAAATAGAGCAGCCAAGTATTTTAATATCTTGCCTACTCTATATTGGTACGAAACCGAACTGATTTAGTGCTAAATGCTAATTATTTGGGTTTTTTAAAGGGGGCGAAACCATCATCAATGGGTGTGGTAGTGGTTTTTTTCCCAGTTGACACAATCTCATTTTTATCTTGGTTATTTTTAGGTGCCTTACCAAAGCGTTTCGGACGACCTTTATTTAATTGATCGCGCGTGCGCACTTTAACTTTGGGTTTATCGTCTTTTTTGTTGGTATCTTCTTTAGATTTCTTTTTACCGGCAATTTTGCCGGAAGACTTAACCTTATCTGGACCTTTATATTTAGCAGTTAATCCAGGAACGGTAATTTGTTCCATACGCGCACCTAAGGCACCTTCGCAGCGAGCTTTATTGTTCCAATCGTCGGCGCAAATAAACGCAATAGAGCTACCACTTCTGCCTGCACGAGCAGTTCGGCCAGAGCGATGAATATAATCTTCTGGCTTGCGTGCCATTTCGTAGTGAACAACCAACTGGATTTCTGGAATGTCTAAACCTCGGGCGGCAACATCGGTTGCAACCAAGAATTGAAATTTGCGAAAACGGAACGCTTTAAGAATTTGTTGGCGTTGATCTTGAGTCATGTCGCCGTGTAAACAACCAGCTTTCAATCCAAAATATTCTAAAATACCGCGTAGCTGATTGGTTTTTGCTTTGGTGTTGGCAAAAATAATAACTTGAGATGATTCGTGATCTTGTAAAATGAGTTTCAGTAACTTTTGCTTAAACTTATCGTCGTCACACAAAACATATTTATGGAAAATATTGGTATTGTGTTCGGCAGCGGTCTCGGTACCGACTCTTATCGGGTCATTTAGCAGGTATTTTGCGATCGCTAAAACCTGCGGGTTTCTCATCGTCGCCGAAAATAACAAGCTTTGACGCTTTGGATTCGCTTGTTCTGCGATAGCGGTTAAATCGTCTTTAAAGCCCAATTCCAACATTCTGTCGGCTTCGTCTAAGACCAAAAATTCTAAATCTTTTAAATCTGTTGAGTTTCGACGCAAGTGGTCAGTAAGTCGTCCCGGCGTGGCGACAATAAACTCGGGATTTTTTCGCAGTTTAGACGCCTGGTATTTAAAATCTGCGCCCCCAGTCAACAACACATATTTAAGGTGTGCGTGATTGCTAAATGCTTTAATTTGTTGACCAATCTGATCGGCAAGCTCGCGGGTTGGAGCCAAAATTAACGCTCTGCAACCTGTTGTTGGTGATGGATTTTTGAGCATCAAGTGCATCACTGGTAACAAAAACGCCAGAGTTTTTCCGGAGCCGGTCTGTGCCGAGGCAATTACGTCTTTTCCTGATAGAACTTCAGGTATTGCTTCGCCTTGAATCTCGGTAGGTTGTGAGAGAGATAACTGCTCAAGTGCTTGGGTTAACCTCTCATCGAGATTAAAACCGGAAAAATCTTCAGGAGTAGTGTTCAAATTTTCTACATCGTCTTGCATAGTCGGTCCGCTGGAAATCAATAATTGGCTGATGAATCAAGCCTTTGCGAGTAGCGTTGTAGAATTGTGGTTCAATAAACGTCTTAACTCACGTAAATGTGTGATTATCTCACAAGAATAGCCAACGAGCGCAGTTTGACTGAGGTTTTTCTGCAGAGACGTTAGGACAACCACAATCGGAGTGGGTATAAACACTCTTGCAACAAGTGCTTAAAAATAAGACGTAATTACATTAGGAGAAATGAATGCACTTTAACCAAAACGCGAAAAAGCCACTGCTTACCTTGGCTTCATTGTTGTTAACGACCAATGCAACTTGGGTTTGTGCACAAGATGATGCACCCAAGGTAGAGAGCGAAAAAGTCACCGACTCAATATACATGATTACCGGTCGCGGTGGTAATGTGGGTTTATTTATTGGCGATGAAACTACCATTTTAATTGATGATAAATTTGCACCTTTATCGGAAGTTATTACCCAAGAAGTTGCGTCCATTACCAAAACGCCGATTGAGTATTTACTCAATACCCATTATCACGGCGACCATACCGGTGGTAATGTGAATTTTGGCAAAGCGGGAACTACCATTGTCGCTCACGATAACGTTCGTAAAATTCTCGCTTCCGGTGGTGAAATTAAAGCGTTTAACAGCAAATTTGAACCTTTAGAAAAGGCTGGTCTACCGAGCATTACCTTCAACGATAAAATATCCTTTCATGTTAATGGTGAAACGGTAACCTTAGAACATTATCCAAATGCACATACCGATGGCGACGGTGTTGTATTTTTTGAAGAACAAAATGTTGTACATACCGGCGATATTTTCTTTAACGGTCGTTATCCATTTATTGACATCGGCAATGGCGGATCAGTTCAGGGCACCATTGCTGCTATCGATAAAATTACAGCAAAAATAAATGACAGCACAAAAATAATTGCTGGCCATGGTCCTCAGGGCAATAAAAAAGCCATGATTGCCTATCGCGATATGCTTGAGAAATCTCTAGCGATAGTTGCAGAGCTAAAAAACCAAGGTTTATCTATGGATGAAGTGAAAGCTAAATTACCGTTGGCTGAACTTGATAAAACTTGGGGTGAAGGTGGTATGAAGCCTGAAGTTTGGGTAACCATTGTGTACAGTTCGCTAGATTAATTGCAACAGCTCTGAGTAGTTAGAGCTTCCTATAATTTGATTTTTCTTGATAAGAAAGCCTCTAAATACTAGAGGCTTTTTTTATGAGTAATGGTTTTTATAGGAACCTATGATTAACTCATCCATGATTTAATCATTGTGAAGAAATTGAAAATGTGATTTCCAATTTCTTCACAATTTCAATCACTTACAGTTCTGGAAATCGGTGACACATCCTTGTGTCGCGAGAAACTTTAGGTTAATCAGAGTTTCCTATAGATTGGTTTTTAAAAAGAAGATTTTTACTCGCATAGGTAATGATGCTAAAAATTAAAAGCTATATAAAATAAAGCTCTTTATTTTGATTGCTAAAAAATAGCGTTTAATGTTTAAGAATTCGAGCTATTGTCAAAAAACCACTCAGTTTAGGTTGATAAATTCAAAAGTCTTACTTATGCTGCTTTGAAAAATAAAAATCCAAGGTGGTAAAATGGCAAACGGATTTAGCATCAATGAGCTGCTCAAAGCTCTACAGTTTGCAATTGTTGAAGCGCAAGAAATCGCCGAAAATCAACACGCACGCCAAATTGCTGAGTATTTTAAAGACGACGGCACGCCCGTTACCATTCCTCTTAAATTACCAAATCCTCATCCTAATGCCGGTGAAACCAATGCAGCCGGTGAAAGCATTCCGCAATACGTTACTGTCGAAGTTCCTAAAATTACCTTGGTGCCGCAAAATTCTATCGTTATTAAAGAATTAGAAATGCAGCTAGAAGTACCATTGGGTGATTTAGATACCGAAGCCATCGACTGGCAAGATAACGAGATAAAAGAGCCTTCGATGACGGATGAACAGTGGGATAAAAATATTATTAAAAATCGATTACAGAGACGACCTTCAAAACGTGCGATGGTGGATGATCAAATTCGTGCCTTGCGAATCAGTGGTAAGGGTTCTTTTTTCAGTCGTAAAAACAAACAAACTGCAAAGTTAAAAATTAAATTCGAAGGTACAAATCCTCCAGAGGTTTTGGCGAGAATAGAACAGAGTCTCGTAAAAGGTGTGGAAACATAAAGTTTGAGTTTGTTCTTTAAAAAAATAACTACAAAAAACCTCTAATTAATTCATTCGTTATTTAATTAGAGTCTAGAAATTGAGTATGCGATTTCCAATTTCTTACAAATTTAATTATTTGCAACTCTTGAAATTGGCGGCGCAGCCTTGTGTCGCTAGAAACTCTAAATTCATCAGGGTTTCCTACAGCAACGTAAACACATGAGGGATTTTAGTATGTCAATTGCAAACCAGTTTAAAGGCTTACCCATGAAAGCATTAATCGGTGGCCCGCTTCAGGCTGCCTGTGATGCTCAGGTGCAATTAGCCAAAGCAGAAACGAATTTTATTAATGAAGTTGGTTTAATCGAGCAGGGTGGAACAGACGGTCAGCCCGGCGATTTAATGACGCGAACCGTCGACTTTAAAGCTTCTCGTCCCACAAACTTGCCTACCGGGGAAATTATTGAAGAAGTCATTTCTATTCAGGCACCTGTACTGGCAATTGTGCCAATTCCTGCGCTTTTGGTTGATGAAGTGGATATTAAATTTAATATGGAAGTTAAAAACAGTTTTGAAGAAAAACAGCAGACAGACACAAAAGGCTCGTTAAAGGCCAAAGCCGGTTGGGGGCCATTTTCGGTAAGTATTACCGGTTCGGTGAGTTCTCACAAAGAAAATACGCGCAAATCCGATAACAGCGCAAAATACGACGTTCATGTTCACGCAAAACAAATGGATGCGCCAGAAGGTTTGATGAGAATTCTCGATCATTTAATTACGGCGTGTGAGCCACGAGAAATTACCTCGGCAAAAACGTACAATCCAGAGAGTGGTGAGGCAGAAGCCGTAAAAAACGAATAAATTTTACGGTTTTTAGGCAATTAATGGCACTCGATAATGTTTATAAAGTTGAGTGCCAATACTGCTATCACGTTGTTGAACTACAGGTCTCGACATGCCCGAAAAACTCAGCCTTGGAGAAATTACCTACATTCAACGCGCCGTTGTTGGACCAACAACCGCCGATCGTATTCCTTCGCAAGAAGAAATTAACGCACAAATGGATTTCATCAACCGCTGCCTTGGTGAAGGACGTGGTCAATTGGTTGGTTCGGAGAAAGGTTTAATTGTGGTGCAAACTAGCGATCAACAATTGGTGATTCAACACTCTGTGTATCACATTGGTTTTAAACGAAAACCCAGTTGGCTCGATCATTATCGGCCCAAATCCAATGCAGCAGCGGGCATGCCGGATTTTGTAAAAGATAAAATGAAACTTTAGGAGCTTTAAATTCAATAAAAAATCTATTGCTCTAAAACTTCTAAAGCCATTTCTAAATTAACTTTGTTACAAAGAAAACTCTGATTAAATCATGGACGAGTTAATCAGAGGTTCTTAAAGTTATTCCGTTAATACCAAAATTCGAATCGCATCTAAACGCACTTGGGCTTGGTCTAAATAGCCTAAGAGTTCGGCTTTTTCGGCTTCTAGAAAATCGATTTCTTCTTGACGAATGTTCGGGTTTACCTGCGCAAGAGCTTTTAGGCGATCAATTTCGTAGTTTTGCTGTGCAGTTAATCGGTCTTTAGCTTCTTTAATTTTGCTTGCTGCGGCTTTTTCTACTGCTTTTTGACTTGCGTTGGTGCGAGATTTAATTTCGTCACGTAAATGTTGAATAACATTTTGAGCTTGTTTTAGCGGCAGTGTTTTGGTGAGTTGTGTTAGTTGTTGGCTAGAAATAACCCCACTCAAATCTTTTCCAGATTGATCGCTTAAAATTCGAATAGACGACGCCGGTAAAAATTGGCTGAGTTGTTTGGCTTTTGGTGTCGGGCAGTGAATTAAGAAATTCGCCTCTAATAACCAGGTGCCTGCCGGTAACGCTGGCAGTTTGATGGTACACAAACATGCATTACCGTGTTCGCCGCTGGTGATCATTTCCATGGCGCCGGTGACCATTGGGTGTTCCCAAGTGATAAAGCTCAATTCTTCACGGCTCAAGGCTTTTTCGCGATTAAAGCAAACGCTAATGCCTTCATCGGGTAATTCTGGAAATGGGCTGTGCATGCTTTCGCTAGGATGCAGAATTTGTGTTTGTTCGCTGTGGTCTTGATGTTCTACGCCAAATTGATCAAACACGGCCGACATGTAGTCTTCTAGTTCGTTTTCAGAACTCGCTGCGCGAATTTTTTCGATAACGGCTTGCGCTTTTTCGGGATTGCATGAGTTTAATTCTAAGAGTCGATCGCGACCTTGCTGTAGATTGCTCAACAGTGTTTGTGCATAGGCTGCGGTTTCGCTCACCAGAGTTTCTAATGCGGCTTTATCTTCGGGTGCTTTTAAACAGGCGCTTACTTGCTCGGCGAATTTTTCATTAATGGCGGTACCAATGGCGCAGGTGTTTTCGAAGGCGTTAATTCCTTCGTGTAACCAATGCATTAAAACTTCACCGGAGCTACCTTCAAAGTAGGGTAGGTGTAATTGCACATCTTGGGTTTGACCAATACGGTCTAAACGGCCAATGCGTTGCTCTAGTAAATCAGGATTTCCGGGTAAATCGAACAGAATTAAATCGTGCGCAAATTGGAAGTTACGACCCTCACTGCCAATTTCCGAGCAAACTAATAATTGCGCGCCGTCTTCAAAATCGGCGAAATACGCTGCGCTGCGATCGCGTTCTAAAAGACTCATGCCTTCGTGGAAGACACTGGTGCGCAGACCTTGGCGTAATCGTAAATGAGCTTCTAAATCCAATGCGGTTGAAGCATTGGCGGTAATTAACAAGATTTTGTCTTGCTTGCGCTCTTTCAAGAATTGTTTTAACCAAGGAATTCTGGGGTCGGTTTCTAACCACGAGTCGTATTGTTGGGTTTCTGGATACAGTGACGCCGCATTCCAACCTTCAGGCAGTGCCATTGGGTAGGTGTGCAAAACACGTTTCGGAAAACCCTTGACGCTGGATCGAGTATTACGGAATAGAACCCGGCCGGTTCCGTGGCGATCTAATAATTCTCGAACGTGGGCAAAAATACAGGCTTCGATCTCGTGTTCATCATCCAGCGATTGAATTTGTGCCACCAAGTCTTTAACCATGTCGGGTTCGACGAATTCGACCAGATCTGCTTGCAGTTTGGCGTCGTTGACCAGAGTTTGCGCGCCGCCTTTTTCTAGAAGAGTTTGTATGATTTGGTTGACCGGCTGATAGCGTTGTTCTTCTTCGCGGTAGGCTTCTAAGCTGTGATAACGATCGGGATCGAGTAATCGTAAACGGGCAAAGTGGCTCTCAACGCCCAATTGTTCTGGGGTTGCGGTTAATAACAACAGGCTTTGGCTGCAAGAGGCTAGGTCTTCAACCGCGTTGTAATCATCGCTGGCACCGGCTTCGTTCCAATGCAGGTGATGGGCTTCGTCCACGCACAAAATGTCCCAGCCAGCTGCGCAGGCTTGGTTGAGTCGTTCTTCATTCTTGGTGAACATACTCAGTGGTGATATCACCAATTGTGCCGATTCAAACGGATTGATGCCTTCGCTGCCTTCAATATCTTCAGCGCGCTCTTCGCTCATGACAATAAATTTAAGATTAAAGCGTCGCAGCATTTCGACCAGCCATTGGTGAACAAGGCTGTCTGGAAGTGTGATCAATACCCGTGAGGCGCGTTGGTTGATCAATTGGTGATGGATAATCAAGCCAGCTTCAATGGTTTTACCCAAACCCACTTCGTCGGCGAGTAATACTCGCGGCGCATAACGATTGGCTACTTCGTTGGCGATGTACATTTGGTGATCGAGAAAATCAACCCGTGCGCCAATCAAGCCGCTGGCACCTGAGCTTTGTATGCGTTGCAAATGATCAAGTGTGTTAAGGCGCAATTGAAAGTGTTTAGGTTTGTCGAGATTGCCCGCTAAAAGGCGCTCAAGTGGGCCGCTGAAATGAACAAACGGATTCAGTTCTACTTCGCTCAGTTGATCGGCGTCGCCTGCGCTGTTTTTAACGCTGTAGATGATGTGACCGTGATCGGTGATCGATTGTACCTGCCAAGCTTGGTCTTCTAGGTCGTAGATAGTGTCGCCCACTTCGTATTTCACACGAGTCAGCGGTGCGTTGCGCTCTGCATAGGTTCTGATTTCGCCACAGGCGGGGTAGGTGACCGTCACGCGACGATCTTTTAATTCAATGACAACTCCCAGACCTAATTCTTTCTCGGCATTACTAATCCAACGTTGACCAATAGCATATTGAGGTGCAGACAAAACCAACTCCAATTTTCTGAATGAAACTTCGTTCCGACTAACTTCGGACTAAAAAGCCGCGATGATAGAAATTTACGCTGGGTTTGTCACCGGAAAGGTTTGAATCAAACCCATTGACTATACTTCGAGCATAGGTTGTTCGTTGAGAGATTGATGCGTTGAATCAGGTATCTTTGTCGTTGCACGACTGTATTAAATCGAAGTGGGCAAAAACTAGGCCCCAAATCCTTGTGCCTGATCGTGCCAAAAATATCCAACGGCAAGTTGAAGTGCATTTACCTGAGCTGGTTTTGCTGGAAGATATCATCAAGCGTAACAGCGGTTGTTTTAAAGTACAGGTTGAAGCAGAAATTCCTCTCACTGCTGAGTTGAGTTTGCCACTTTATTCGCTGCATTTCGGCAATGCGGCCGCTGAAAACCCAGCGGTAATCATCACCGGCGGTGTTCATGGGGTTGAGCGTATTGGCAGCCAGGTGATTTTGGGATTTTTGCAATCGTTTACGGAACGTTTGGCTTGGGATAAGTCGGCAAATCATCTACTCGACAATATCAGTCTCACCGTTGTCCCGATTGTAAACCCTTCGGGAATGTATCTACGCAGCCGCTGTAACCGAAACGGTGTTGATTTAAATCGTAACGCGCCCTTGGATGTTGTTGATACTGACGGCTTTCATGCTCATTGGTTGGCGGGTGGACAACGTTGGAGTCGCCGCTGGCCTTGGTTTCGGGGTAAAACCGAGCAGCTTGAAACTGAAAATCAAGTCTTAGAGCGAATACTAGACGCAGAGTCTATCAAGCGGCCCTTGGTGATCAGTCTGGATGTTCACTCAGGCTTTGGTTTTGAAGACCGGCTTTGGTTTCCTTACGCGTATCGACGTAAGCCCTTTGACCAGTTGGCCGAGGTGATGGCTTTAAAGTTGTTGTGGCAGAGAACCTGTCCCCATTACAACTACCGTTTTGAGCCGCAATCGAGCCATTATTTAACCCATGGCGATATTTGGGATTACCTGCACAAACGTGTGAAAGACAAGCAGTTATTTTTACCGCTTACGTTAGAATTGGGCTCATGGAACTGGGTTCGTAAGCGTCCTAGCCAATTGTTTTCTAGACTTGGATTATTTCATCCAATGGTTCCGCATCGCTTGCGCCGTGCGGTCCGCGATCATCAAATGTTGCTGCAATTTATTCTGCATGCGGCGGCGAGCAGTTCGGCGTGGTTACCGAACGAGCACAACCGCGACAGTTTGTGGCAATCGGCAATTAATCTTTGGTATCAGGAATTGCTATGACATGGGTTTGGCTGCGCGGTCTTGCGCGAGAAACTGGCCACTGGGGTGGTTTGCCTAAGCAAGCAGAAAAACTGTTAGGCGAACCGGTGGTAACCATCGATCTGCCTGGCTTTGGTCGATTTAGCGATCGAGATGCGCCTGTTAAAACACGCAAGGTTGTCGAGTTTTTGATCGAGCAAACCCAAAATCTTACTCAAATTCATGTTTTGGGTGTGTCGCTGGGTGGATTAATTGCGTTGGAGTGGGCCAGTGTTGATCAACGTATTGTCTCGGTAACGGCAGTGAATTCATCCAATCGCCTATGTTCCATTCACCATCGTTTGAATTTTTCTAAAGCCTTAAAATTACTCGCTGCATTTGTAACCACCGATCGTGCATCGATTCGCGAATCTAAGATTTTGTCAGTGGTTAGTAACCAAGAGAATAAGGTGAGGCGGGTACATGATCTATGGTCAGAAATAGCCAGACGTCGCCCCGTAGCAATTAAACAAGTCTTGCGGCAGCTGTTTATGGCGGCAACCGCACCGATTGTAAATCCTAAACTTTTACAACAATGCCGAGTTACGTTTATTACTAGTGAGCACGATCAGCTTGTTTCTAGTCGGTGTTCACATATCTTGGCGAGCTTCTATAGTGCTAATTTACTGGTTCACCCAACCGCAGGGCATGATTTACCATTGGATGATCCGCAGTGGTTGTTGATGCAATTACCCATCGTGCAATCACATACGGAGTCAGCTCAGCCGAAAGCTAGTGACGTTTAATGGCGTCCCAAACAATCAACCCTAGTTTGAGTCTTTTGTGGTTAGAGTTTGTTGTAACACACAGGCTCAATCTTAAGGTTGATTTGATTGAACAAAACTCTGTTTAGACAGACGAATAAGTTATAGGAAACTCTGATTAACTTAGAGTTTCTAGCGACACAAGGATGTGTCGCCAA